>DASXDC010000075.1:0-4901 GCA_036490855.1 Chthoniobacterales bacterium | reverse complement strand
GTCGTGAATCCGCCCGCCGCCGCCGCCCGCGCGCCTGACTCGATCGTTTCCTTCCAGCCGAAGCCGGGCTCGCGGAAGTGAACGTGGATGTCGATCAGGCCTGGACTAACGATCAGGCCGGTCGCGTCGATCGTCTCGGTTTCGTCTTCCGAATTTTTCGTCTTCTCCGCGATGCAACCGTCGACAATCCAGAGATCGCTTGCTTCGTCGCGCCCGTTCGCGGGATCGATGATGCGGCCGTTGCGAATCAGCGTCTTCATGGTCTGGCGACGCCTCCACACAGATAGAGAACCGCCATCCGGACCGCGAGACCGTTCGTCACCTGGTTGAGAATTACGCTCTGGGGTCCATCCGCCAGCTCGCTATCGATCTCCACGCCGCGATTGATCGGGCCGGGATGCATGATGAGGCAATCGGGCTTGAGCAACCTGGCGCGCTCCTTCGTTAGGCCGAAAAGGCGAATGTATTCGCCGAGGCCGGGGAAATATTCCTTGCGCTGCCGCTCGTGCTGGATCCGCAGCAGATTCACCACGTCGACGGTCGGCAGCACTTCTTCCAGCCGGTGCGAAACCTTCACCCCGAGCTGCTCGAAAGCCCGCGGCACAAGCGTGCTCGGCCCGACGAGCGTGACATCGGCGCCCATTTTCAGGAGCGCGAAAATGTTTGAGCGTGCGACGCGGCTAAAAAGGATGTCGCCGACGATGGCAACTCGCAATCCCGCCACTTCGCCTTTCCTTTCCCGAATCGTATAGAGATCGAGCAGCCCCTGGGTCGGATGTTCGTGGGCACCGTCACCGGCGTTGATCACACTCGAGCGGATGCGGCTGGCGAGAAATTGCGGCGCGCCGGCCGAACTGTGCCGGAGGACGATGATGTCGGCGTGGTTCGCTTCCATCACTTTCGCCGTGTCCTTAAGCGTTTCGCCTTTCGTTAGGCTGGAAGCAGAGGCGGTGATGTTGATGATGTCGGCGCTGAGGCGTTTGGCGGCGAGCTCGAACGATGTCCGGGTCCGCGTGCTCGGCTCGACGAAGAGATTGATCAGCGTCTTGCCCTGCAACGCGGGCACTTTCTTCACCTCCTGCGTCCCGACCTGTTTGAAGGCGTCGGCCGTTTCGAGGACGAGATTAATCTCCTCTGCGGAGAGCTCGCGCAGGCCTAACAAATCTTTGCGCGTCCAGCGCGACGCTCCCTTATTCATCCTCCTCCGGTTCCAGGAGCCAGACGCCATCCGGCCCGTCGTCCACGTTTTCCAATCGCACGCGCACCCGGGCGCCGCGCGACGTCGGCAAATTTTTACCAACAAAATCAGGCCGAATCGGCAATTCGCGATGCCCGCGGTCAACCAGGACGGCGAACTGGATGCAGGCTGGGCGCCCGAACGCGCCGAGCGCATCCATCGCTGCGCGGCAGGTGCGGCCGGTAAAAAGCACGTCGTCGATTAGGACGACGGTGCGACCATCAAGCGGCTGGGGCAGGTGCGACGCCCTAACGACCGGCAAGGCGACGCGGGTGCCAAAATCGTCGCGGTGCATCGAGACGTCGATCACCCCGGTCGCCACCTTTTCCTTGGCGATTGCCTCAATCTCCATCGCGAGGCGCCGCGCCAGCTCGACTCCGCGTTGCGGGATGCCGGCGAGAATGAGCGCCGGGAGATCGCGATTGCGCTCGATGATCTCATGCGCGATGCGGCGGAGGGCACGTTCGATCGCGTCCGCGTCGAAGATGCGGACTGCGTCGGTGTCGTTAGGCGTGCGGGTTTTGCTCATCTTCCTTTGCGACCTCGCGGGGTCGCCTTAAAGGAAAAGCGCGAGGTTAGGCCGGTGCTTTCGCCAGCTTCGCCTCGCGCATTCTTCGGTCGCGCCAGTTGGAGCGATGTTTCATGATCCAATCGAGGAGCGCTTTCTCGAAGCCGATATCAGAACCGGCCTTTTCGCTCTCGATCCATTTGTGTTTCAAAATTTCCTCGCGCTCGGCGAGAAACTCTTTGTAGAGCACCGAGTTCTTGAGAAAGTGCGCGCCAGCGTCTTCGGAAGCTTCCATTCCCAGATTTTCGTTCATGGCCTCAGTTCTATTTTGCTTAAGCATTAGACGAACCAAGGCGGCAAATATTTAGACGGCCCGCAGCGCGAATGGCAAGCACTACCTTGTCGGCAACGTCTCCCGCAGCGCGCGCGCGATACGGATGAACTCCGCGCTCACTGCCGAACTGTGGCTTTCGGCCGTCACCGGCATCCCGCGATCGCCGGCTTCGCGCGTTGCGATATCGATCGGGATCTGACCGAGCAGCGGAACGCGGATCCGCTTCGCCTCGCGTTCCCCACCGCCGCTGCCGAAGATGTCATAGCGCACCCCATCGGAAGGCGAGAGGAAATAGCTCATGTTTTCGATCAACCCGAGCACCGGCACATTGACCTTTTCGAACATGGCAGAGGCTTTTCGGGCATCGATTAGCGCCACTTCCTGCGGAGTGGTGACGATGATCGCGCCGGAAAGCGCGACCGTCTGCACGATCGTGAGCTGGATATCGCCCGTGCCTGGGGGAAGATCGAGCACGAGGTAGTCGAGCTCCCCCCATTCCACCTGTCGCAAGAATTGCTGCGTGTAACGCGTCACCATCGGCCCGCGCAAAATCGCCGGCGCGGCGTCGTCGAGCAGGAAACCCATCGACATCAGGCGGAGTCCGTATTGCTCGATTGGGATGATGCGATTTTCCTCAGTCGCCATCGGACGTTCGCGCGAGCCGAACATGAGCGAAATGCTTGGGCCATAGATATCGCAATCGCACAACCCGACGGCGGCCTTCGTCTGTTCGAGGGCGACGGCGAGGTTCGCCGCGACGGTCGATTTACCTACGCCGCCTTTGCCGCTCGCGATTGCGATCACGTGTTTGATCCCTGCGATTTTTGTCGCGCCAACGCCGGCGGTACCGCTACCCGCGGGCGGGGCGTGAATATCGATTCGGACTTTCGCTTCACTGACTCCGACAAGGTTACGCAACGCTGTTTCCGCTTCGTTTTTGATCGTCTGCGGAATGGCGGGATCGTTCGTGGCCAAGGCCAGTTGCACGGTGACGTTGCCGTTGCGCGCCTCGATTCCCTTCACTAGTCCGAAGGAAACAATGTCCCGGCTGAACCCAGGATATTTCACCGTCTTGAGCGCTTCTTTGATCTGATCTTCGGAGACTGGCATGGGACAGAGAAGTTACCGCGCGCAGTTCCGGAGTAAAGATGACGGCGCGATCGAGCCGGTATGCGACCTGCTCTCTCCATGCGATGCGTCGCATCAAACTCAGCGGTCGCGAGCTGGCAGTGCTGAAAGCACTCGGCTTTGCCGACGCCGTGGCCGGAAGTCAGATCCGGGAGCAGAGCCATCTCCAAGCGGAGGACCTGACCGATATTTTGAACGCTCTCCTCGCTGCCGGTTACGTCGAAAGTCGCCCGTATCGAGAGCAGATCACCGCCGCGGAAATGGAACGGATGGAGTTCGAAGTAAATCCGGGTTACGTGCATGAGCTTCGGATCTCGATGCAGAAGTCGTGGGCATAACGGATCTGACCGTTCGTTAGGCTCGTCAGATTACTTGCTCGGCGACAGCGCGATTTTCGGCCCTCCGCTCGCCGAAGAGTTGCCGAATGACGTCTTCGACCGGCAATTCCTGCACGTTGATGTCGGAGACCGAACAGGTGCTGAGCAGCTGGCGGCAGACTTCCGTGACTTTTGCCCGTGGCACCTTGAGCTGCACGCTAACCGGCGTCTGCTCGACCACTTCTCCCATCGCGGAAAAATCACGCGGCTGTCGGTCGGAGAAAGTGAGACTGATGATTTTGTGTCCGGAGAACCGATCGATAATCGCGCTCAGTTCGCCATCGAAGAAAATTTTGCCGTGATCGATGATGATGACGCGATGACAGAGCTCCTCGATGTCCTGCATGTAATGGCTCGTCAGCATGGTGACGATGCGGTGTTCCTGGTTGTAGAGCCGGAGAAATTCGCGCACCCGTTTCTGGCTCACGACATCGAGACCGATCGTCGGTTCGTCGAGAAAAAGAATGCGCGGTTCGTGGATGAGGGCGGAGATCAGTTCCATCTTCATCCGCTCGCCTAACGACAGCTCACGCACCATGACGTTCATCTTGTCCTGCACTTCGAGCAGCTCGCTCAGGCCACCGACTACTTTCTTGAAACGACCGCGATCGATCCCGTAGATCGCGCGGTTGAGCTCGAGCGACTCCTGCGCGGGGAGATCCCACCAGAGAGCATTCTTCTGGCCCATCAGGAGACTGAACTGTCGCTTCATCTCGTCGCGTCGCTCCCACGGCACGAAGCCGAGAACACGCGCCTGACCGGCGGTGGGATTGAGCAGACCTGAGAGCATCTTCAGGACGGTTGTCTTGCCCGCGCCGTTCGGGCCGAGAAAGCCGACAAGCTCACCTTCCTCAATCTGAAAGGAAATGCCGTCTGCCGCGCGCGTCTCATCGTAGCGCCGCCTAACGAGACCCTTTACCGAGCCCCAGAGTCCGCTTTCCTTGCGGTAGGTGCGGTAGACTTTCGTCAGGCCATTGGTTTCGATGAAAGCCATTAGGTTGACTTTGGGATGATAGATTGCTACTCAGTCAGTATGCCAGCGACTACCGTAAAGCTAGATGCAAATCTTTTGCGGGAAATCGCGCGGGTGAAGTCGCCCAAGCAAACCCTTTCCGCTTTTGTTCGCGAGAGTCTGGAGGCTGATATCCGCCGGCGCAAGCTGCGGGCTGCGGCGGAAACTTATCAACGCCTGCTCCTGGAAAATGAGGCGGAGCGAGCCGATTTCGAGGAATGGGAATCGGCCCCGCTGGCCCATGCGCCGCGTCGCGTGCGCAAATGAAGCGCGGCACGATCGTCTGGATCAATCTGGAGGACGCC
>DASXDC010000074.1:0-2706 GCA_036490855.1 Chthoniobacterales bacterium | reverse complement strand
AACGCGGCGTGATCGCGAAGCTGCTGCTCAGGCCGGAGCGAAAGGTCGTGCGCGAAGGAGCGCCCGGCACATCTGGTTCATCGAGCCCGTAACGGTTCGTCCAACTGATCGAGGTGCGGTCGCCAAGTGCATACTTCAAGGTCGCTTCGCCGTAGGGGGAGGTGCGTTCGTCGAAATCATCAAACTCCCGGAATTCCACTCCACCGCGGACCGAGACGTTGAAACGCGGATTGAAACTGTGATCAATCCCGCCGAGGACAAAGTGCGTCATCGAATCGTGGGGCGCGGTGGCGAAGTCGATGATCTCGAAACGATAGTCGCCCACCAGCGTCGTCGTCGGCAGGACAAGGAACCGAAACTCATTCCCGAAAGTATGTTCGAAGCGATCCTCGTAGGCGCCGATCGAGCTATCTTCGTAATTGATCACGCCTAACCTGTAGCTGGTCAGGGTGGAGAAACGCGGTGACCACTGGTAGGCGGTGGAGAGTTTGTCGCTCGTATAAAAGTAATTGCCGCTCCGTCGATTGATCCCGACTCCATTCGCGAAATCCGGCTCGGTTTGATAAGCCAGATAAGCGGTTCCAGCGAGACCGAGCCGGGGTGTGGCCTGATGACTGATGCTAATGCTCAAGCCGCTGTTGACGTCATAATCCTGGCCAAAGGGCCGAAAATAATAATAGGTCGCTCCGCCGAAAGCCTGCAGGTCGAAAGTGGTGCGGGCGCTGCCAAATTTATAATTGAAAACCACATCTCCTCCGGTGAAGAAGGAGCCGACCGGATTCTGCTTCGTGGTGTAGACGTTATCGTCGTAGCCTTCGCGCACCGCCACCGAAACGCGGAATGGCGCCCGCGCGAAATTTCCGGTCCCGAGATCAGGCGCCGCGGACGGGGAAGAATTGGGATTTTCCGCCGTCGAAATCACATCCTTGCCATCCGGCTCGTCTTGCGCGCGGAGTGCCGCCGGCGCGAGGAGGAACGCGACCGCCAGAAGCCTCGGCAAGAGGCAGGGGAAAACTCGGCGGTTATCCTTGGGAACGACGTCTCCGCGGCAGTTGAGATGGAGCGCAGATCTGCCTGACAAGAACGCTCCGCTGCCCTACAGTTCTCCTGCGACGTCTCCCAAGCTTTGAGGAATAAATGACATTTCGCGTTTCGTAGGAAAAGTCTTGTCCTAATTTTAGGACGTGCATACAAGCATTGGCGGCAGCTCCGTTTTCCGCTGCCCTTTTGTCCACAGGTCGAGATGCGCAGCGTAAGATTTCTGGGCCACGCTCGAGCGCGGATCCCAGGCTAGCGCTTGGCCAAACATCCATTCCGCCTCGGAAAAACGGCCGAGCGCGTCATAGACCCGGCCGAGTGCGATCTGAAAAGTTTCGTCGTTAGGCGCGAGCTCCCACGCGCGCTGGAAGGGCGCGAGTGCCGCGCGATAGAAGGCGGTCGCCGCGAGCGGATTCACCAGATCCTCCGCCCGCCGGACACGGCTTTCGCCAAGATAGAAGAATGTCTCGGGATTCCGCGAGTCGAGCGCGATCGCCCGCCGTGCCCAACGAGTCGCCTCGAGAGTATGCTCGTCGCGCAGCGCGACCCGCGCCCGTTCCGCATCAGCTTCCGCCTGCGCATAACGAACCACGCCGGCAAGGAGCACCGCGCCGAGGAGCGGCAGGATCAGCTGCCCAAGCGAGAACGGCCGCGCGGTCTCGTCTGTTTCACGTTCGCTTTCAGGCGCGGCGAGAATTCCAAAGACGAAAGCCAGGAGAAGGACGTTAGCAGGAATGTGCAGGTTGAAATCGAAGACCGAGTGCACAAGATAGGCTGCGACCGCACCGAGCGCGCCGATATTAAGGGCAAGGTTGTTGCTCGCGAATCGCAACGAGCGCGCGATCCGCCGCGGCCCAAGCCGCTGAAAAGCGCGCACTCCGCTCCAGAGGTGCGCGCCGAGAAAAAGCAGAAATGTCGTCGCCCCGAGCGCGCCATATTCCGCGAGGAGATGCAGGTAATCGTTATGCACTTCCACCGGATCGAGCTGCACCCGCTCGCTCCGGAATCGCCGGCCGTAGTAAAGATAGGTCCCGCTCCCGGTGCCGATGAGCGGCCGCAATCTCCACTCCGCAATCGCGGCACGCCAGAGATCGAGCCGGATGTTCTCCGTATCGATCACATTCTGCGCCCGGCCGGTCAGGAAATGGCTCCGGCTCATCCCGAAAATCGCCACGGCGAAAACCAAAACGGCAAGCACTCCGCCCGCGGCCGCCGCACGCCAAAACACCATCCTTCCCGCCGGGCGCAAGGCGATCAAAGTCAGCATCCCGGCCACGCTCAAACTGACCGTCGCGCTCAGGTAACCGCCGCGACTTCCGGTTAGGCAAAGTCCCGCATAACAAACCGCGCCAGCGTAGCCGACGAGCAATTTCCCCCACACCGGCCAGCGGCTCCAGCAGGCGAGGGTGAGGCAGAAAAGCCCGACCACTTCGACCGCGCCCGCTAAGTGATTCGGGCAGACATAAAATCCGCTCGCCCGCCGCCCATAATCGAAGCGCTCCAGAAATGGAATGAGCATGAAGTTGTTCCCATCGCGAAACTGGATCGCGCCGATCATCACCTGCCCGAGCGCGGCCAGGATCAGCCCGCCGATCATCCAACTGCGCCAGCGCGCCGAGGTGAAGAGGAACCCGACCGAAAGATAAACCACCAGGCCGCCGAGGATGG
>DASXDC010000073.1:0-16877 GCA_036490855.1 Chthoniobacterales bacterium | reverse complement strand
AGTTTAATCTGGGTCGTGACGTCGATTTCGCCGATTTCATCGAGAAAAATCGTGCCCCCGTTCGCCTGCTCGAAGCGCCCGATGCGGCGTTCATGCGCGCCAGTGAAGGCGCCGCGTTCGTGTCCGAACAACTCGCTCTCGAGCAACTGCGGGGAAAGCGCTGCGCAATGGACGGTGACGAATTTGCCCTTGTGCCGCCGGCTCAGGTTGTGAATCGCGTGCGCCGCCAGTTCCTTTCCGGTGCCGCTCTCGCCTTCGATCAGGACGTTGGCCGAGGAAGGCGCGACCTGCCGGATGGTGTCGAGCACCTCACGCAGAATGGGCGATTCGCCGAGCATGTTTTCGAGCGCGAACCGCTCATCGACCTGCTGGCGGAGGACGCGATTTTCCTGCTCCAGCCGCCGGCTCCCGAGCGCGCGCCCGATCAGCATCTCGACCTTATCGAGGTTGAGCGGCTTGGTCACGAAGTCGTAGGCGCCGCGTTTCATCGCCTCGACTGCGGTGTCGACTGAGCCATAGGCGGTCATCATGATGCAAACCGGCGGATGCGGCAGCTTGAGGCCGCGTTCGATTAAGGTCATGCCGTCTTCGCCGCCGAGCCGCAGATCGGTCAGGAGGACATCGATCTGGTCGCGTTGCAGGACGTCGAGCGCGCTCGTCACATCGCCCGCGACGTAGGTGTCGTAATGATCGCCGAGGAGGGTACGGAGACCGTCGCGGGTATGCTTTTCGTCGTCGACGATCAGGACTGTGGGCTGCATCGGAAGAAACCGTGATGAAAGCGGAAGGATGAGATGCTAGCGCGCCAGCCTCCTCTTTTCATCCGTATTCGGGCGGGGCGCGACGATTATCGGCGGGCGCGACCAGATGCTTAAGACCGGCGACCTGGACGACGGTGAAAACGCGGGAAGGCGGACTCGCGGCGGCCGGGCGAAGGTTTGGAGCGTGCGTTAGAACGGCCGGAACGCCTGCTGGAACGGTCGCGACGGGCCGCCGAATCGTCGCGACACGCGCTGGAAGAGCCGCAGTTCAGCCCGAAAGACCCGAAACGACGCTCTTGGAAACCCGTCTGCCCGTTCTGTCCACCTTATGCCTCCGCTTTCTCCGGCAGCAGGCGCACCCGCCGATCGAGGAATGGCAGCCGAATCGTCAGCGTCATCCCTTTGCCCTCCGTGCTCTGGAGCCCAAGCTCGCCGCCATGCTCGCGCACGATCCGCCGCACGATCAGCAGCCCGAGGCCGGAGCCGCCGCTCTTGGTCGTGAAATAGGGCTCGAACACCCGGCTTAGATTCTCCGGCGACATCCCCCCGCCGGTGTCGGTGAAGCTGATCTTGACGTGCGTCTCGTCGCGATCGGTCCGGATGCGGAGGATGCCGCGGCGTTTCATCGCCTCGAAGCTGTTCTTGATCGCGTTATAGAAGACCTGCTTCATCTGGTCGCGGTCGAGCTCGAGGAGCGGGAGGTCGGAGCGCAATTCGGTTTCGACCACGATCTCGCGGTCTTTGATTTCCGGGCGGAAGAAACGGACCGCCTCCTGCAGGATGGCGTTCACGTCCTCGGGACGCATTTGCGGCTTGGAGGGGCGGATGGCGCGGAGGAATTGGGTCACGATCGAGTCGAGGCGGCTGATCTCCGCCCGGGCGATGTCGATCGATTCCTGCAGCTCGCGCTTGTCTTCCGCGCCTCGCAGTTTCTTCACCTTCCGCTCCATCAACTGGAGATGGATGTGAAGGGAATTCAGCGGGTTGCCGATCTCGTGCGCGACGCCGGCCGCGAGCAGGGTGAGGGCGGAGAGACGCTCCGATTCAATCGTCTGCTGGGTGGAGCGGCGGTCCTCGGTGATATCGCGCAGGATCATGGCGTGCCCGGCCGCTTCCGCGATCGAGCCGTCAGGCCGGTCGGACGGCGCGCGCCGCTCGATGATGAGCGGGACGACGTAGAAATTGATGAAGCGATTAGCCGGATAAAAAATCTCCATGTCGCGGGTGAGGGCGGAATCGGATTGGGAGAGAGCTTTCCAATCGAGCCCGCGGACCTGCTCGGCGAGCGGCTTGCCGACCGCAGTTTCGCCGTCGAGCCCGAAGATTTCGCAGGCGGCGTCGTTCAGGTAGGTGATGCGGCCGTTGGCGTCGGTCACGATGATACCTTCCTGGATGGAATTGAAGATCGTCTCGAGGAAACCTTTCTCCTGCGCGAGGCGGAGGAGATAATTCTGCACTTCCTCCGGGCCGATCCGGCCGAGGCGGCCGATGAGTTTTTCGAGGAAGCCGGGTTTCATGAAGTTCGCATCTTGTCGCGCGTGCTCTCTCAGCGCATAGCATTTCTCCGCTGCGGACAGCGGACGCTACCATTTTTTTATGACCCGCACCTTTCTCCTCTCGCCCGCCTACGCCGGTGGCCGCCGGGCTCAGATGCTCCTGAGCGAACGGGCGCAGTTCGGGCTCGCGCGCCGTCTGCGCGCGGGAGAGCCGGTGTCGTTAGGCGAAGTCTTCACTTTTCTCAGCGGCCTCTATTTTCGCGGCAAGCTCACCTACGCAAACGCTTTCGCACGCCCGGATCTGACGCGTGTCCTCGTCATCACGCCAACCCGTGGGCTCGTCCCGGCTGCAACGCCAGTCAGGCTGAGTGATCTGCGGGAGTTTGCCGAGGTCGATATCGAGGAAAACGATCCGCGCTACCGCCAACCGCTGGAGCGCGATCTCCGACGGCTCGTTAGGCAATTGAGCCCGCAATGCGACGTCGTGCTCCTCGGGAGTGTCGCGACCGGCAAGTACGTCAGCGTCCTGCTCGAGATCCTGCGCGAGCGGATTCAATTCCCGGCCGATTTCGTGGGGCGGGGCGACATGAGCCGCGGCGGGTTGCTCCTGCGCTGCGCGGTCGATCGCACGGAACTGGCCTACATCCCGGTGCGCGGCGCGGTGCGAAAGGGAAAGCGACCGCCAAAGTTGGAGCCGCGCCGTTATACCTGATGTCTCTCGCGATCAAACCGCCGCTCCCGCCGATGGAAGCGCGCTCCGTCGGTGAGATCCCGGCCGGCGGCGGCTGGCAGTACGAACCGAAATGGGATGGCTTCCGTTGTCTCGCCTTTCGCGACGGCGAGGAAATTTTCCTGCAATCGAAAGCCGGCCAGCCGCTCGCCCGTTATTTTCCCGATGTCGTTAGGGCGCTTGCCGGATTGAAGGCGAAGCAGTTCGTCCTCGACGGCGAGATCGCCATCCCGGTCGACGGCGCCCTTTCCTTCGACGAGCTGCAACTGCGTCTCCATCCCGCGGCGAGCCGGGTGCAAAAACTGGCCGCGGCCCATCCCGCGATCTTCATCGTCTTCGATCTCCTCGCCGGGACGGACGGAAAATCACTGCTCGAAGAACCGCTCGAGGAACGCCGTGGATCGTTGGAGGAATTTGCGGGGAAATTTTTCCCTAACGACAAGCGCATCCGCCTCTCGCCAGCGACGACCGATCTCAAGCAGGCGGAAAAGTGGTTCCGAAAAGTCGGCCGCGATCTCGACGGCATCATCGCGAAGCGCGCCGAGGCCGCCTACGCCTCGGGCGAGCGGACGGCGATGGTGAAGATCAAGCAGATCCGCACGGTCGATTGCGTGGTCGGCGGATTTCGTTATGCGAGCGGGGCGCGCGTCATCGGCTCGCTCCTCCTCGGGCTTTATGACGAGGCAGGTTTGCTCCACCATGTCGGTTTCACCTCCGCTTTCAAGGCGGAGGAAAAACGCGCCCTAACGAAAAAGTTTGAAGCGCTCCGAAAGCCGCCGGGTTTCACCGGCAACGCGCCGGGCGGCCCGAGCCGCTGGAGCACGAAGCGCAGCGCGGAATGGGAACCAGTCGATCCGAAGGTGGTGGTGGAAGTGACCTACGATCATTTCACCGGCGATCGGTTCCGGCACGGAACGAAGATTGTCCGGTGGCGCAAAGACAAGGCGCCGCGACAGTGCACACTCGATCAGGTCGCACGGCGCGAAAACAAATCGCTCGCGCTCCTCCAAGACTAACGAGACCAGCTCGGCTCGCTGATTTTGCCCAAGCCGTCGAGAATCTTGTTCCTCCGGCTGGTCACGGTGTCGAGCATGTAGAGCGCGCCGTCCTGGGTGAAAATCAGATGCCGCGAGTCCGCACCCCAGACCGGATTCTGCCCCGAACTCAGGACGCGCGTGCCTCCGCCGGCCAGATCCATGACGGCGATCTGAAAATCCCCGCTGCGCACATTGAAAGCGATTTTCTTTCCATCCGGCGACCAATTCGGTTCCGTGCAATTGTCGCGACCGGTCGCAACCGGGTGTCCGCTCCCGCCATCGGCCGAAATCCGACACAACTGCGGCGCACTCGCGGAATCAAACGAGTAGATGATCTCGCTCCCGCCGGGCGACCATGTCGGACTCGACTCGATCCCGCGAGTGTGAGTGAGACGCCGCGCGCCGCCGCCGTTTGCGCTCACCGTATAAAGCTCGGGGTTGCCGTCTTTGCTGATCGTTAGGGCAAGCCGGCTGCCATCGGGCGAGAAAGTCGCGCCGCTGTTCGTGCCGGGAAAGTTCACGATCCGATTGCGCGAGCCGCTCGTGAGATCGATCACGTAGACATCCGCGTAACCGCTCTGGTAACCGGTGTAGGCGATGCGCCGGCCGTCAGGGCTGAGCGAAGGATGCACGCTGATGGTGTTGTCGTGGGTCAATTGCCTAACGTTACCGCCGTCGCAATCGGCGACGTAGACTTCTTTATGTCCGCTGCGCGTGGCGATGAACGCGACTGTCGTGCCGGCGATGCCCTTGTGGCCGGTCAGCGTCTCGATGATGTCATTGGCAAACTGGTGTGCGTTGTCGCGCGGGCTGCGGCTGTAGCTTTTCGAAAGAACGGTCCCGCCGCTGTGATCGACCACTTGACCCTGAAGGGTGCCGCCGTTGGCCGAGCCGCGCACGGTGTAGGAGCTATCGGCGCTGCCGACTTTGAAATAGCCGGAAAGCACGAGGTCATTCTGCACGATCTTGGTCGCGGCTGCGCCCTCGCCGCCCTCAAGCGGCGAAACGGCGAGATTGATCTGGTCGCCCTTGCTCACCGTGATCGTCGGCACGTCCTCCGCCGCGCCTGCGATCGCCATCGTTAGGCAAAAGCCGAGCGCTCCCGCGGCCAAATTTGAAATCCAAAATCCTCTCATCGTCCTATTCTAATTCGAAGTTGATCTTCACATCATAATAATCGTCGCCCAGTCCCGAAGGCAAAGGGTCGACCCGTTTCACGCGCGCCGCGGCCGCGGTGACGGAATCGTCCACCACCGGATTGCCGGAAGATTTCGCGATCGAATAATCGGAGATACGTCCGTCCTTTTGGATCCGAATCCGGAGGGTGACGACGAGCTTCGCGCTGTGCACGACCGAGGTGGGCTGGACCCATTCGCCGAAGAATCGGTCGTGTAACATACTGCCGTACCAACCGAACTCCGACGCGCCGCCCTCACCGCGGCCCTTGCCGCCGGAGCCGCCGTTGCCCTCCTCGCCGTTCTCTTCGCCTTTCGCGGCGGCGGTTCCTTTCTTCGAAGATTTGTTCGCGGAGTCGTCTTTCTCTTCGCCATTCTTTTTCTTGGCGAGGGCCGCTTTTGCGGCGGCCTTTTTCCCTTCCGTTTCCGTGGCCGCTTTTTTCTCCTCCTCGTTAGGCGTGTGTTTTGCCTTTGGTTTCGGAGTCGTCTTTTTCTTCGGCGTCGCGGAAGGCTTTGGTTTGGGTTTCGGGGTGCGGGTCGGCTTCGGGGTGGGTTTGGGGGTGCCTTTGGGAGTGGGTTTCGCAGTCGGCGTCGGAGTCGGCTGGGGAGTCGGTGTGGGCGTGGTCGAAATAGTCGGCGATGGGATTTCGATCTCGCTCTTCACGCTCGGCATGACTTCGGGTGTCGGCGCTTCTTCGGCGGTCGCTTCCGGAGTGGCGACCGGCGTTTCTTCCGGCGTGGATGGCGGTATTTCAGCCCCGGAGGGTGCGCTCGCTCCGGCGCCGCCTTCCATCCAGACGATGTCTTTTGGCGCGCGGCGCGGAGCTCGGCTCCACCAAAGAATGCCAAGCAGGACCGCGACGTGAATCAAGCCAACGATCGTGACGTTGCGCCAGAAACGCCCCTCGCGGGTCATCGGCCCGGTTGCTCTTCCTGCGTCGCGATCCCGACCTTGCTGATCCCCGCGCTTTGCAACGCGTCCATCAGACTAACGAGTTTCTGCACCGGCAAGGTCCGATCGGGACGAATCACGACCGCGACGTTCGGGTCAGCCGTCTTGAGCGCCGCCAGCCGGCTCTCGAGCGCCGCTGGCTCGACGATCGCTTCGTTCAGCCTAACGACGCCGTCGCGATCCATCGAGAGAATCTGCACGGCCGTCGGATTGATCGGCGTATTCGTCGTGTTGCTGGAGGGAATGATGAGCGACTTGCTGTTCTCCATCAGCGGAGTGGTGATCATGAAAATGATGAGGAGAACGAAAGCGAGATCGAGCAGCGGAGTGATGTTGATCTCCGAGAGTGTCGTTAGGCCGGTGCGACTGGAATAGCGACGCATGGCGAGAATCTCTCAGGAACGCAGGAACGCAGGAAACCTCTTCAGGATTAAAAGCCTTCCTGCGTTCCTGCTTCCCTTAGCTACTCTCCCTTTCATCTCCGGAAATCGGACACACGACCATTGTGCTCGACGTATTTGTGCTCGAACTCGGAGGCAAGTTCAGCAGCGAAGTTATCCATTTCCACGATCATCCCGCGGATGCTCGTGACCAAAAAATTGTAGCCAAACATCGCCGGGATCGCGACGCAGAGCGCGGTCACGGTCGTGATGAGCGCACCGGAAACGCCGGGCGCCATCGCGGCCAGATTGGCCGAACCGGCTTCAGCTACGCCGGTGAAAGTATCCATCACGCCCCAGACCGTGCCTAACAATCCCAAGAACGGTGCCCCGCTGACCGCCGTCGCGAGGACGATCATCTGCGATTCGAGCCGGAGGGCGGTCTCGCCGACGGCGCGTTCCATCGCCGCCGTGACCGCGTGCATTTGCGCGGGCGTGATCTTGTCGGCGATCTCGAGCCGGGCGCGAAAGGTCTCGTCGATTTCAGCCGAGCCGAGAAGGTGGAAAGTCAGCTCCTCGCAGCCGGCGCGGTAAACCTGAAAAACTGGGGAACCCGGAAAGCGCGCGCCTGATTCAAACAAACGCAATGGCTGACGATCCTGGCGGAAAGCGGCCAGAAAACGGTCGCTCTGCTTCCGTGCGAATTGCACGACACGCAGCTTCGTCACCATCACCGACCAGCTGAAAATTGAAGCGACCGCGAGGAGGAGCAGCACCATTTTGCCCGCGATCGTCGAGTGCTCGAACGAGAAAACGAGACCGCCAGCCGCGAGGAAAGGCAGCGGGGAAATGAGCGCCAACATTCTGCGTTAGTAATAGCGGAAGTCGTGCGAAACGAAAGGGGCGAGAGTCGCCCCCGCGCGTCTAGGAAGGCTGCGGTGCGGCGTGCCGATCGCGCAGCTTCGCCACGATGATAAAGGCGAGCCCGATCGCGATGAGGAAAAAGGAGAAGAATTGGCCGCGCGTGAATCCGGCGATGAGGGACGCATCCGGTTCGCGGAAATATTCGACGAAGATGCGAAAGATCGCATAGCAAATGAAGAACAATCCGGTCAGGACGCCATCCGGCTGCCGCGTGCGGGTGCGGACAAGCCAGAGGATGGTGAAAAGGAGCACGCCTTCGAGCAGCGCCTCGTAAATTTGCGAGGGATGACGCGGAGTCAGGATCGGGCGGAGCGCTTCCCGGAGCGCGGGGTTGTGCGGGAGCGCATTCACAACCTCCTCCGCACTCGTTAGGCCAGGAGCGACCGTCTGGGCGGCAAGGAGAGCCCGGCCCGCTTCGCCGGCGTGGCCCGGCTCGAGCAATTCCTTCGGGAAAAGCATCGCCCACCGCACATTCGTTAGGCGCCCATAGAGTTCGCCGTTGATGAAATTCGCGCAGCGCCCGAAGAACAATCCGACCGGCGCGACCACGACGAGATTATCACCGAGATTGGTCCAGGAGAGTTTGTGTCGCCAGGCATACCAGTAGGTGAAGATGATGAGCCCGATCATCCCGCCGTGACTCGACATTCCGCCTTCCCAGACGCGAAAGATGGAGAGCGGATCGCGCAACATTTCCGGCCGATAAAACAGGACATACCCGAGCCGCCCGCCGAGCATGACGCCAAAGAGCGCGCCCCAGGTGATGAAATCGCCAACCTGTTCGACACGCAGCTCGGTGTAGCCGCGTTCGGCTAAAATGCGCAGCAACCAAAAGCCGCAGGCGAAGGCGAGGACGTAGGCCATTCCATACCAGCGCGGTCCGAAATCGCCGTAGATCCGGAAGATAAAAGGATCGAAGGCATGCAGGTAATAAGCGAACATCGTTCGGCGAGTATCGCGATCATGAAATCATTTCTCAAGATGGTTGCGAGCGAAGCCGCCAATCTGCGCGGCCGACGCCGGGCGCGGCGAGCCGGGCACAGGTTGCGAAAATCGGCCGCCAAGATCGGCTCCGATTTGGATGGACTGATTGAACTGGCTTTTCAGTTCAATCATGAGGGGATTCAGATCGCTCCAATGCAGATTCGTTCTGAAATTGCCGCACTGCTGAAATTTCTCAGCGCCCGCAAGCTCACGCGGCTTCTGGAAATTGGAACCGCGCGCGGCGGAACTTTTTTTCTCTTGTCCTGCGCCGCGCCGGAGAAGGCAGAATTGCTGACGATCGATTTGCCGGAGGGCCTTTTCGGAGACGATTCATATCGATGGCGGGGCGAGTTTGTCCGTTCGTTAGGCAAGAGTGGCCAGAAGATTCGTGTTCTGCGGGCCGATTCGCAGCGAGCGAGAACGATTGAACGAGTGAAGGAGTTGCTTCGCGGCGCGCCCCTCGATCTTCTTTTTATCGATGGCGATCATCGTTACGACGGGGTGAAGCTGGATTTTGAAAACTACGCGCCGCTTGTGTGCGAGGGAGGCGTAATCGCTTTCCACGATGTCGTCCCCGGCGATGAAAAATATGTTGGCGGTGTGCCGGATTTCTGGCGCGAGATTAGAGAAGGAAGATCGGTGCGCGAGTTCGTCGAGGACTGGAATCAAGGTGGCTATGGGATCGGCTTGATTGAGAAAGATTCCCAGCCGACGGCGCGTTTGTTCTCGGGTACGAGAGCGGTTCCTGATTGGGCAAGAGTTTGGCGCAGAAACGGGGCCGTCCGGCTGAGGCGATTTCTCGCGACCTGCTCCGGCGTGCCGGCAGCGACAATCTCTCCGCCTAGCGAACCGGCTTCGGGGCCAATGTCGACGACGTAATCGGCTTCCGCGATCACGCTCAGGTTGTGCTCGATCACGATCACGGTGTTGCCGTCGTCGACGAGGCGATGGAGGACGTTCAGGAGCAATTCCACGTCGGCCATGTGTAGTCCGATGGTTGGTTCCTCTAATAAGTAGAGCGTCGATTTTGGAGTTCGCATTTTGCGGATTCGCTCATTTGTGGCGCGGCCGATCCCGCGGGTCAATTTTGTCGCAAGCTTGAGCCGTTGCGCTTCGCCGCCGCTCAAGGTCGGGCTCGGTTGACCGAGTTTCAGATAACCGAGACCGGTCTCGACTAACAATGAAAGGGAGCGCGCGATTTTCTGATTCGCGGCAAAAAATTCCGCGGCCTGCGCGATCGTCATCTCCATCACGTCGCCGACGCTTTTATCGTGGTAGAGCACCTCGAGTGTCTGCGCATTGTAGCGTTTCCCGCCGCAGTCTTCGCAGGGCACGTAACTGCTCGGGAGGAAGCTCATCTCGAGCTTGATCACGCCTTGGCCGAGACAGGTGTCGCAACGACCGCCCGGGACGTTAAAAGAAAACCGGCTCGAGGTGTAGCCGCGCACGCGCGCGACCGGGAGTTGCGCGAAGAGGTTGCGGATTTCGTCGAAGACTTTGATGTAAGTTGCCGGTGTCGAGCGCGAGGTTTTGCCGATCGGCGATTGATCGGCTTCGTAGATGGCTTCGAGAAATTCGGTGCCGCTGATTTTCGCTTCGTCCTTCCTTTTTCGATCGAGCGCAGCCTGCACCGCCGGGAGGAGAACCGAACGCATGAGCGTCGATTTGCCCGAACCGGAAATGCCGGTGATCACGCTCAGCCGGCCGAGCGGAAATTTCGCGTCGACCTGCTTCAAATTATTCGCGTGCGCATCGCGCAGCTCCAGCCAGTGCTCGACTTCGCCTAACGAGCGCCTAAGCTTGCGCACCGGATGACAAAGCGGCGTGCACAGGCAGCGCCCGGTCTGCGATTCCGAAACATCCTTGATGTCGCGCAACGTTCCCTGCGCGACGACTTCGCCGCCGTGCACGCCCGCACCCGGGCCGAGATCGATGATGTGATCGGCGCGCCGCATCGTCTCCTCGTCATGCTCCACGATGACTAACGAATTGCCTTTTTCGCGGAGCGCCGTGAGCGTTTCGAGCAGCCTAAGGTTGTCGCGCGCATGCAGCCCGATGGTTGGTTCATCGAGAACGTAAAGAACGCCGCGCAGATTCGAGCCGAGCTGCGCCGCGAGGCGGATGCGCTGCGATTCCCCGCCACTCAAAGTCTTCGCGGAACGACCGAGCGCGAGATAGCCGAGCCCGACATTTTCCATGAACTGGAGCCGCTGCTCGATCTCGGGCACGAGATCGGCGGCGATTACTCTTTGTGTGCCGCGGAAACGCAGCTGGCCGAGAAGCACGAGCGCTTCGCCGGCCGAGCGCGCCGCGAATTCGTCGATCGTCTTTCCCTGCAAGCGGACATGGCGCGCGATCGGGTTCAAACGCGACCCGTGACAATCGGGACAAGGTCCTGCCTCGCCTTCGTCGACGGATTCAAACTGCCGCTCCGCGCTTAGTTCGTTCTCCAGTTTTGACTCGCCGGTTTCCTCCTCGGCTCGCTGCACTTTCTCGTTCCAGATTTCGCCGAAACCGTTGCAGGTCTCGCACCAGCCGTGCGGTGAATTGAAGGAAAACAACCGCGGATCGAGTTCTTCAAAAGCCCGCCCGCAACCCGGGCAGCTCATCTCCGTGCTCATCGTCGTTAGGCGATTTTTCGCGTCGCGGAGATGTGCGGTGCCGCGGCCGATCTCGAGCGCGCGCTGGACGAGATTGCGTGCCTTGAGAATGCGCTTCGCATCGATTTCGCCCACGACGGCATCGATCGTGTGTTCCTTGAAACGCTCAAGCTTGCGGAACTGCGCGATCGGGATGAGCTGGCGATCGACATAGAGGGTGTCGAATCCCTGCCGCCCCGCCCAGCGCGCCACTTCGGTGTGGAATCCTTTGCGCGCCTTGACGAGCGGCGCGAGGACTTTCAGCGGACTGCGCCGCGCCGCCGTCTCCACTTGCCTAACGATCGCGGCGAGGCTCTGTTTTTCCACCGGCAGATCGCAGTCCGGACAGTATTGCCTCCCGGCCTTGGCGAAGAGGAGGCGGAGGAAATGATAAACTTCCGTCACCGTCGCGACGGTCGATTTGCCGCCGCCGCGCGTCACGCGCTGCTCGATCGCGACGGTCGGCGGGAGTCCCTCAATCAGATCGACGTCCGGCTTTTCGAGTTGCTCCACAAACTGCCGCGCGTAGGGCGACATGCTGTCGAGAAAACGACGCTGGCCCTCGGCGAAGAGGAGATCGAAGGCGACGGTCGATTTGCCCGAGCCGCTCAGCCCGGTGATGACGACCATCTGGTCGCGCGGAATCGTTAGGCTAATGTCTTTCAGGTTGTGCTCGCGCGCGCCGTGAATGGCGATCGAACGATCACTCCGGGTCGCGGCGAAGCTGGCGAGCGCACCTGGCTCGCGTATCCCGTTCGGCCATGCGCTGATCGGCTCTTCGGCGACGCGGGGGAGCTGTTCCTGATTTTGCGGTGACGCGTAGGCCCGCGAAGTCTTCGGGTCAGCGAAAGCCGAACGCCACCCGGCCCCACTTCCCGGACGGAGCAGCTCACGCAGATAACGGCCGGTGTATGAGTTCGCGATTTTCGCGATGGCTTCGGGCCTCCCGGCAGCGACTAATTGCCCGCCCTCCTCGCCCCCCTCCGGGCCCAGATCAATGATCCAGTCGGCGCATTTGATGACCTCGAGATTGTGCTCGATGACGACAATCGAATTCCCGGAGTCGACCAGGCGTTGAAAGAGCCTAACGAGAAGCGCGACGTCGTCGAAATGGAGTCCGGTCGTCGGTTCGTCGAAGATGAAAAGATCGCCCCCGCGGGCCTCCTCTCGACCGGTTTCGCTCAGGTGCCGGACGAGCTTGAGCCGTTGCGATTCGCCGCCGGAAAGGGTGTTAAGCGGTTGTCCGAGCCGCAGGTAGCCGAGCCCGACTTCCTCCAGAATCGTGAGCGGGCGGGCGAGAGTGGCGCCTTCGCCTAACGAGTCGAAAAATTCAATCGCTTCGCTCACTGTCAGCTCGAGCAGATCGTGGATCGAAAGCCCGCGCAGCTTCACCTTCAGGACGTGGGGCTGGAAGCGCCGGCCTTCGCATTCCGCGCAACGGACGTAGAGATCGCTCAGGAATTGCATCTCGATCTTCTCAAAGCCGATCCCGCCGCAACGCTCGCAGCGGCCGCTCCCGGAATTGAAGGAGAAGGCGCTCGCCGTCAGTCCCTGCGCCATCGCTTCCGGTTGGGCGGCGAAGAGCTCGCGCACCCGGTCGAAAATTCCGAGATAGAGAATCGGCGTCGAGCGCGGGGTGCGGGAAAGTGGCGACTGGTCCACCATCACGACACCCCCGACGCGATGCGTGCCGATAATCTCTTTGCAGGCGCCGGCCTCCTCGCTCCCGCTCCCGCGCGCGCGGAGCAGATTCTGGTAGAGAACCTCGTGGATGAGGGTCGATTTTCCGGAGCCGGAAACACCGGTCACGCAAGTAAAAATGCCTAACGGAATCTCGACCTCGAGATTCTTTAGATTGTGTTCGGTCGCGCCTTTGATCTTGAGCGAATGCGAGAAGTGTCGGCGCGATTTCGGAACGGGAATGGTCTTGCGTCTGCTCAAATACTCCGCCGTCAGCGAAGGTGCTGCGCCGAACTTTTCGAGTGGGCCGCTGTAGATCAATTCCCCGCCGCGTTCGCCGCGGCCGGGGCCGATGTCGAGGAGATGATCGGCGGCGCGAATGATCGCTTCCTCGTGTTCGACGACGAGCAGAGTATTTCCTTTGTCGCGCAAATTATGCATCACCCTAACGAGTCGATTCACGTCGCGCGGATGCAGGCCGACACTCGGCTCGTCCATCACGAAGAGGGTATTGACTAATGAGGCGCCGAGACAGGTCGTGAGGTTGACCCGTTGCACCTCACCGCCGCTCAGGGTGCGGGTGGAGCGGTCGAGCGTGAGATAACCGACTCCGACTTCGCAGAGATAACTCAAACGGGCGGCGATCTCGGACCGGAGCATTTCCGTGGCAGCGTCGTTAGGCGGAAGAGCGAGGCTGGTGAGAAAATCGCGCGCCTGCGTGACCGGCAGTGCGGCAAACTCCGGCAGTGTAAAGGCAATCCCGTCCTGCCTAACGAGCCGAAAATTAAGCGTGGCCGGCTGATAGCGGCCGCCCTGGCAGCTCGGGCAGCTGGTATAGGCGCGGTAGCGGCTGAGGAGGACGCGGACGTGCATCTTGTAAGTCTTGCTTTCGAGCCAGCGAAAGAAGCCGCGGACGCCGTACCAACGATCGGTCTCGTAATCCTCGGCGCTGTATTCGCCGGCCCCCTTCTCGCCGTTGATGACAAACTCCTGGTCGCACTTCGGCAACTCCTCGAAGGGAAGATGGACGTCGATCTCCTCCCGGGCGCAGGCGCGCAGGAGATCCTTCTGCGATTCGCCCATCTCTTCGCCGCGAAAAACACGAACCGCGCCCTGCGCGATGGAAAGAGCGCGATCGGGAATCGCGCGTTTGAGGTCAATCGCGATCGTGCGGCCAAAGCCGCGGCATTCCGGGCACGCGCCTAACGGATTGTTGAAGCTGAAAAGTCCAGGGGTAGGCGGACGAATGTCGAGATCGCAATGCGCGCAATGCCAGCCGGTGGAGAACGGATGCGATTCTTTCGTTTCGAGCTCGATGAAGTTGATCTGGCCTTTGCCGAAACGAAGCGCGGTCTCGAGCGACTCGACGAGCCGCGCGCGCGATTCATCGTTGATCGTTAGGCGGTCCTGAACCACCTGGACGCGTGCGCCGAGGCGAAGATTTCTGCGGTTGGTGTCGGCGCGGAGAATTTCGCCCTCAAGCCAGATGCGGAGATAACCTTGTTGCTGGAGGAAACTGAAGAAATCCTGCGCTTCGGTCTTCGCCGGAACCGCGACCCAGAAGGTGATCAAGCCGGTTTTGCCGGTGCTGCTGCTTGCGATTTCATCCGCGATCGACTTCGCGGTTTCGGGCCGAATTTCACGGCCGCAATTTGGACAGAACGCGCGCGCCACCCGCGGCATGAGCAGCTTCAGGTAATCGTTGATTTCCGTCATTGTCCCGACGGTGGAGCGCGAGCTTTTCACCGGGTTCGATTGCTCGATCGCGATTGCGGGCGGGATGCCGCGGATTTCGTCAACGCGTGGCTTGTCCATCCGCTCGAGGAATTGCCGGGTGTAGGGGCTAAACGTCTCGACGTAACGACGCTGGCCCTCGGCGTAGATCGTGTCGAAAGCGAGCGACGATTTGCCGCTTCCGCTCGGACCGGTCACGACGGTTAATTTGCCCAGCGGGAGATCGAGATCGAAGCCCTTGAGATTGTTCTGGCGCGCCCCGCGAATCTCGATGCAACCGCGATCAGTGGGGGCGGTGACGCAGGTTTTTTTGCCGTTGCTGGAAGCCACCGACGACAATCGTTTCTGCGCGGGGAAAGCGCAAATAACATGTTCAAAAGAGCGTGCCTTGGCTTAGCCGCGCTTCACTATTTTTTCGAGTTCGCGCTGCAGGGCGGCGTGAGCTTCCGCTTCGTTTTCGTAACCCCAGACGGCGAGCTCGAACATGTGCGCGCCCAGCTCGCGTTTTCCTTGCCAGGCGGCACGCAGGCGGCCGCGCGCAGTCCAGTCTTCCGCCGCCGCTTCGGCGTCATTCGCGTCGCTCGAGCGGCCGTCCCAATAACAGTAGAAAATGTGCAATGGATGGCCGCGATCGTCGAAGCGATAACGGCGGATTGGCAGACGCACGCCGTTCACGTTAACGAGGTGGACCCTGCTCTCCTGCTCCATCGTTAGGCCGCTGGCCGGCAGGCAAATGTCAGGTCGATGATTTTTGACGAAGAGCGCCGCCGTCCGTCCGGGAAACCAGCGGAAAGAGTACATCATCCAAGGCCGGCCGTCGGCCGCGCGCCAGGTGGCGGCGCCGCCTTCATTAAAGCGCAGGAGAAGCGCGGCGGTTTCCGGGATCGGCTGACGATGAAAATCGGGCTCGTCCGTCGGCCACGCGACGCTCCAGGGCGCGATCTGCACCTTCTGCGCGGAGGTTGGCATGTACCAGGCGGCGACGGCGATCTCGGTCAGGGCGATCCAACCGATGAGCCCCAGCGGCAGCCAGAGGGTGCCGTAAGTCGAGCGGGTCTGGGTGCGAACTGGGCATTCGTTAGGCGATCTTTTTAGCCGAAGACTCAAGCCCCAGAGAAGGAAGAGGCAAACGACGAGGATGGTGAATCCAGCCGGATCGTGCCAGCGTTCGATCGCGGAAATTCCCGAAGTCGCGGCCACTTCGCAAAGAAGAAAAGTGCGACCGATGTTGCAGAAGAAAGCAAGGAGCGCACCGGCGAGCAAAAGCAGGACGCGCCGGCCGCGAGCGAGCCAGTAAAATTCCCCGAGGAAAAGCGCGATCATGAAAGTCGCCTGGAGCGAACGGACGCCAGTGCAGGCGTCGTCGATCCCGACCTGGCCGGTGCTGAGTTCGATCACGTTGCCGTGTTGCAGGGCGATCGTCCCGATGATGTTGAGCAATTGGATCGTAATCGCGGTGTCAGCTCGCATGAGCGATTGCACGACGAATTGCTCGAGCTGCACCGGCCACGGCGTAGCAATGAGAAAAAACACAACTGGAAATGTGAAATGCCGTCGCCAGGAGGAGCCGCCGGCGAGCTCCAGCCCGCAGAACGAAAGCGCCACAGCGACCAGCGCCATCGTCCAACTGAGCAAACGCCAATCCGGATTCGCGACCGCGATCAGCCGGCCTGGAAAAAAAATCGCGGCCGCGAAGATTGCGATCGTAATCGTTAGGCCAGGATGGCGGGGAGCGAGCGGATCAGGTCGCCGCAGCCAGCGTTGATAGAAAAGCCAGGCGGCGAGGAACGGCACCGTCCAGCCGTAACTATATTGCGGATTGAGCGACCATTCGCTCTGGAGTTGCGAGACGATTTCCAGCCAGAGGAGCAGAAACGCCCCGAGCTCGAGGGCAAAGACCCAGCGGGAAACCGTCTCGTCCCGAGCCGTGCGCGCTCCGCAGACCGGCGCTTCCGCGATGGAATGGGACATGCTAATTTTCTTAGCAGTTTGTGCGCCCCGACGCCACCGTCGCCTGCCGCGATCACTTCGACCTGAGATGGCCAACCCAATCGAGCAACCATTCGAGACTTCCCTGCAAAGGACGGAACACACCTATGTCAAGCTCTCGTTAGGCATCATTCTTGGGCTCTGCTTTATCTTCGCCCTCAGCTGGGGTGGTCATCACCTTTACGTCCGCTGGCAGGAGCGGAAGCTGATGCGCCAGGCGCACGTCGCGTTCGATAAAAACGACATCCGCTGGGCGGCGATGGCTGCGCAGCGCGCTTATGCGGTCGATCCTGCGAGCCTCGACGCCTGCCGTACCCTGGCGGCGATCGCGGAGAGGCAGAAGAGTCCGGAAGCGATCGACTGGCGCCGTCGCGCCGTCGCGCTCGCGCCAGATTC
>DASXDC010000072.1:0-20400 GCA_036490855.1 Chthoniobacterales bacterium | reverse complement strand
CGACATAGAAATATTCGGCTGCGAGGACAAGACAGATGCCGACGACTGCGCCAACGAAAAACTTGATCATAGGAAAAGTGATTCATCAGATCCACTTGGGCCCGATGAGCACTTGAGATGATGGCATGAAATTCCCCGAGTCGCGAAGAGCGAATCCCGTGACTGATTCAGAAGTCGCGCTCTCCTGGCGGCATCATCGGGTGAAAATCGTCTGGGAAAAGAGCGCAGCGGTGGAATGATTCTTTTCTGATGGGGACGGAACGCGATTACATCCTCGGAACCCACGACGAGGAAATTGAGAGGCTCGGTTTGCAACACCGGGTCTGGCGCCCGGTCGTCCTCGATTGCTGGCAGAAGGCCGGCCTGACCGTTGGGCAGCGCGTCCTCGACCTTGGCGCGGGACCCGGCTACGCAACGGTCGATCTGGGCGAGATCGTCGGCCCGACGGGCGCGGTCGTTGCGGTGGAGCGTTCAAACAAATTCCTTCACGCGCTCGAGCTGCGTTGCGGCGCGCGATCGTTGACGAATGTTCAGCCTAACAAACTCGACTTGATGACCGATCCGCTTCCGGGCGGAGGGTACGACTTCTCGTGGTGCCGCTGGGTGGCCTCCTTCGTGACCGATCCGGGATTGCTCGTGCAGAAGCTCGCCGGCGCGCTGCGGCCGGGTGGAGTCGCGATTTTTCACGAATACGCGCACTACCTGACGTGGCGTTTTATTCCGCGCCTGCCGAGCCAGGAACGTTTTGCGGAAGAGGTGAGCGCGAGCTGGGCGGCGGTCGGCGGCAAAGCGGATGTCGGCTTGGATCTGCCAGTTTACCTTGAGCGGAATGGCTTCGTCGTCCGCTCTGCCACGCCGCGCATCTATTGCGTCGGACCGCGCGATTACATGTGGCAGTGGCCGGAATCTTTTGTCGGGATCGGACTGGCCCGGCTGCAGGAACTGGGGCGGATCGACGCGGCGTTCGCCGAAAAGGTGAAGCAAGAACTCGCGACTGCGACCGCGAACCCGAATGCACTGCTCGTGACTCCGCTCGTTCTCGAAATCGTCGCGCAGAAGCTTCCGTCGTAATGCCCTGGACCCTTTCGCATCCCGCGGCCGTCCTCCCGTTTCGCCGCTGGAGCCCGCGACCACTCAGTCTCGCAGCGCTCGTGATTGGGAGCATGACTCCGGACGTCGGTTATCACATTCGCCGCTTCGATCTCTCGGCCTTCCAGCACACTTTGCGCGGGAGCTTCGTTGCCTGTCTGCCGATCGGACTGCTGCTGATGTTGCTTTTCTATCTTTGCTGCCGGCCGGTCTGTCACGCCCTGCCTTCACCGCACCGGCAGGCGCTCCTCCCACTTTGTCCGCCATTTCCTTCGCGCATCAGTGCCTTCCTCAGCATCCTCGTCTCGCTCCTCCTCGGTATCTTGACCCATAACTTTTGCGATGCTTTCACTCACGAACATGGCTGGTTCGTCGATCGCATCCCCTGGCTCCAACAGCGCCTCGGGCAGATCGGCCCGACGACGGTTTACATGTTCCTTTTCCTCCAAGAACTTAGCACCGTCGTGGGTTTCGCGATCGTGGTCATCGCGTACTGGCTCTGGCTGCGACGACAGCCGGTCAAGCCAGCGGCAGAGATTTCTGCCGACGGCTGGCGCTATCTTTTTTGGAGCGTGATCGTTTTCCTGGCCTTCGCGCTTTCGCTTCCGGCCGCGATTCATTACGCGGTTGCGACCGGACTCCATAATTTCGTTTTCGTGGGCTCAATCCTTTTCCGCACCGCGATTTATTCTTCTGCGATCGCGGTGCCCCTCACCCTGATCGGTGCCTGGATCGTCTACGTCCAACGGAACAATAGCATCTCATGAAATCCAAATACGACGTTGTCATCCTCGGCGCCGGCCATAATGGACTCGTCGCCGCCGCCTATCTCACCCGGGCCGGACTGAGCGTGCTCCTCCTGGAAAAGAACGACTACGTTGGCGGCGCCACCACCTCGCAAAAGGTCTTCCCCGACTACGACGCCTGGCTCTCGCGTTACTCTTACCTCGTTAGTCTTTTTCCGGAGAAGATCATTCGCGATCTCAGCCTCGACCTCGAGCTCCGTCGGCGCGAGATCGCTTCTTACACGCCGTATCGACGGCAGGGCAAAGAAGGCGGCCTGCTCTTGAGCAACGTCTCGCAAGAGACCAGCCGGCACTCCCTCCTTCAACTGACGGGAAGCGAAACGGAATTTGAAGGGACGAAGCGTTTCTATCACCTGGCCGCGATTTTCGCGGGGCAGGTCTGGGAGACGATGTTGCAGCCGCTCCAGCCGCGGGACGGATTCTGCCGCCGTTTCGGGGATGACGAGATCAGTCGCGAAGCCTGGCGGAGCCTGGCGGAAGAGCCGCTCGGCTGCGCGATCGAGCGCTATCTCCAGGATGATCTCGTCCGCGGACTCGTCATGACCGACGGCAAGATCGGAGTCTTTACGCATCCGCATGATGAATCGTTAGTCCAAAACCGCTGCTTCCTCTATCACCTGATCGGGAACAAGACTGGCGAATGGAAAGTGCCGGTCGGCGGAATGGGCAACGTGGCGCGCAAGCTGGAGACGGCGGCACGGAAGCACGGGGCCGAAATCCTAACGAGGGTTGACCTTCGCCGGCTCGATCTCTCGCCCGGCCGGCAGGTCGTGCAATTCGAGAAGGCGGGAAAGACAGAGTCAATCGAAGCGAGTTTCCTCCTCGTGAACTTCGGCCGCAACGTGCTCGCCCAATTTCTCGGCCAACCTTATCAAGCGCTCGCGACGGATGAAGGCTCGGTTTTCAAGATCAACATGCTCCTGCGTCGTCTCCCGAAGCTGAAGGACAACAGTCATGCGGCGACGGATGCTTTTCGCGGCACCTTTCATATCGACGAAGGGTATGAAGAGATGATGACGAGCTATCGTCAGGCCGCGGCGGGGCAGTTACCGAACAAAATCCCTAGCGAGATCTACTGCCATACCCTGACCGACGACAGTATCCTCTCGCCCGAACTGCGCGCGAAAGGTTTTCACACTCTTACTCTCTTCGGCCTCGATACTCCCTGGAGTTTGTTTGCGCAGGATAATGAAGCGATGCGCCGCGAGGCGGAAGCGCGTTTCGTCACTGGAATGAATAGCTGGCTGGCAGAGCCGCTGGAGGATTGCCTCGCGCGCGCCGGTGACGGGAGTCTCTGTTTGGAAAGTAAGAGCCCGGTCGATATCGAAGAGGCGCTCGGTCTGTATCACGGCAACATTTTTCAGAACACGCTCACTTTCCCCTTTGCCGAAAAGCCGGAAGACGCCGGTCAATGGGGGGTCGAGACGGAGTTCGAAGATGTCTATCTTTGCGGCTCGAGCGCGCAGCGCGGCGGCGCCGTCAGCGGAATCCCGGGGCACAACGCGGCCATGAAAATACTGGCGCAGCTTCGGACCTCCTAATTCTCCGTCGGGGTAATCTCAAAGAAACAGGCGGTCAGCGGCGCCAAGGGTGGCAGGGCCAGGCCCTCTCGCTCCGCCAGGGTCGAGATATCGACTGAGAATCGCTTCCGCCCGGAGAGCTTCTCCTCAAGTTTCAGCTTCTTCTCGTTAGGCGAGAAATGAAGGAAGGCGATCGCTGCTTCCGGGAAACGAACGTGGATGGTTTTCATCTCTTCCTTCGGGTGCAGATTGACGACGACGAGGAAGCGCTGCCCGCTCGTCCGATCAAAGCGCAGAAAAGCGTAGAGCCAGTGACCGCTGGCCGGTTCGACACCCGCCTGGCCGAAGGATGGGTTCTGATTGTTCGCCGGATTCAGGCCAAAGAAACCGCCATCGTGAAAGGCGGGCTCGTTCGTTAGGCCGAGGAGCCGCCGATAAATCTCACGCAGGCTCTTCTGCTCGAGAGAGAGTTTTCCTCCGTCGTAGCGGTGTTCGTTAGTCCATTTCGCCAGCTCTGGCATCGACCAGTAATCGAAGATCGAAGTCCGGGCGTCGTCGCCGCCAAAACCTTCCGCGCCTTCCGCCGGCTCGCCCACTTCCTGTCCGTTGTAGAGCATGATCACGCCGCGCCCAATCCCGTAAATAATCGGCGCGACCGCGCGTCCAACATTCATCCCAACGCCGCCCCAATTCCCCCTGCCAGCCAGACGCACCTCGTCGTGATTTTCCGCATAACGAACTGAGTTCTCGAAAATAAAATCGTCCGTCCGCGCCTGATCGAGATCGTTCGCCCAACCGGAGCCGTCATAGATATTCTTCAGCGTTTTGTAAGTCGGATCATCGTAGACTGCGTCGAAGCCGGCATCGAGCAGATCGAACATGACATTCGATTTGCCACCGTTCAGGCGCGAGATGATCGGGTCGCTCCCAGGCACCTTGGCCGGATCGCCATCGTAGGCTTCGCCGATGAAGAAGACCTGCGGCGAGCGCGTGCGCGCCCGACCGATGAGCCACTTCCAAAATTCCGGCGGCTCCATGTGCGCCATGTCGCAGCGAAAACCATCGACCCCCATCGCCTGCCAATAAGCGATGACCTGGTTCATCTTCGTCCAGGTGTCCGGAATCAGGGCGTCCGGTTGCCACGCACTCGGATAAGCGCGACGCGACTTCGCGGAATCGGTGAAATCGAAGCCGTAATTCAGTTTCACCGTTTCATACCAGTCATTGATGTCCGGACTCCAGCTCGCGACGTTGTTGCCCGTGACTTTGCCGTGCTCCAGTTCGCCAGCGAAACGCCCGTCGCAGGTCATCCCGTCGAGTCTGCAGGTCGGACTTAGCGCGACCCCATTCTCCCAGGTCGGAAGCTTGAGTGGCGGGCCTTCCGCACTCGGTTGGAGATAAAAGAAATTGTTCGTCGGAGCGAAGAATTGCGAGCGATCATCGTGCGTCCCGAAATTGATCTCTGGCTTGATGTCGGAGTGATAACAACGCGCGACGTGATTCGGTATGAAATCGATCAGCGCCTTGAGCTGATGAGCGTGCAGACGGTCGAGGAGCGCTTTGAATTCCATGAGGCGTTCTTTCGGCTCGACGGCGTAGTCGGGGCAAACATCGAAGTAATCCTTGATCGCATACGGGCTGCCCGCGATGCCCTTGAGCAGATCGGGGTCGTCTGCCGCCTGGCCTATGTCGGAGTGATCAGTGCCGGTCGCCTGCTGCAGCACACCAGTCAGCCAGACATGGGAGAAACCGAGGGCGCGTAAGGAGCCAAGAGCAGCGTTGTTGATGTCATCGAACTTCCCGACGCCATTTACTGCCAGGGTGCCGTTAGGCCGGCGAATTTCATTCGTGTTGCCAAATAGCCTAACGAAAAGCTGATAGACGCGCGGGCGTTCCTCCTCCTGGCCATGTCGACGGCGGAGCCGCATCGCTGGCGCGGCCTTCGCCCGCAGATCGAGTTCGCAGTAATGCGGGAAGTATTTGTCCCCCTCGCCGGGAGTAACCGCCGGATCCTGACACGCGGTCAGACGACCCCATGTTTTGCCGTCGCGGAAATCCTTCACGTAAATCGCGAGCGCCAGCCGGTGGTCCGGATCGGTCACCGGAAGGCGAAGGAGCGACCTCGCTTCATCCCACTCGACCTCGTTAGGCGGATCGCGCCGATCGCTCCATTTCCACCGTTCCCAGTGGCGCTCGAAGAGACGGCTCCTCTCTTGCCCGATCTGCACGAAGTAGAGTCGATCGGCCTGAAAAGGAAGGAACACGGTCGAGCCTTCGAAATTCTCTGCGAAGGGAACGACCGCCGAGCCAGGCTCCCGGCCAGTTCGCATCGCGACGAAAAGAGTCTTCCCCGGCCCCAGCTCCTCAGTTGGGAAAGCAATCGAGAGACGTCCCTCGGCGACAGAAAAATTCATCGGCGCAGATTCACTCCCGAGCGCAGACGAGACCAGCCAGAAAAGCGCCGCAATGCGACGGGCGGCACGACCCATCTCCTAGACGAGCGGCGTTTCGGGCGGAGTCAGCGCCGGCAGCATTCCCTCTTCCTCGATCACGCGCTCCAATCGCTCGAGCGCGAGGGGCGTTTCCCTAACGAACTGCACGAGGACCGCCGCGAGGAGCAAAAATCCGCCGCCGACCATGACGGCCGCGACCTGACTGTTGCGCAGCACGCTCCCAATCATTCTGTCGAAAAAAAGCGCCGCCACGATCTCCGGCAGGACGATGAAGAAATTAAAGATCCCCATGTAGACGCCGGTCTTCTCCGGCGGAAGCGCGCCGGCCAGAATCGCATAGGGCATGGAGAGGATGCTGGCCCATGCGATCCCAACCAGGCCTAACGACAAATGGAGCCAGCCCCGGTTTTCCACACCGTGAATAAACCCAACCGAGATCAAGCCGACCGCGCCGCAGAGCAGACAGAGCGAGTGGATGTGGCGGCGATTCATTCGCGCGACAAAAGCCAGCAGGAGGAAGGCGACGAGAAAAGTCACGGCATTCTCCGTCAGATAACAGAGGCCGGCCCATTCGTTGCCCGCCCGATAAAGAGGCGACTGCGCGTCGGGCGCACCGAAGACCTGCTTCGAAACCGCCGGAGTGAAATAAAGCCACATGCAAAAAAGACCGAGCCAGGTCGCCAGCTGGACGAGGGCGAGTCGCCGCATCGTCGAAGGCATTTCTCGAAACGCGACAATGATTTCCGCCGCCATCGCCCCGAGGCCGCGGCCTTCGCTTTTCGTTAGGCGAAACGCTGCCAGATCCGCCGGCGGATATTCCGGGGAAGTCAGAACCGTCCAGAGAACCGCGCCGAAGAAGGCGATTGCGCCAAGATAAAAAGAGTAGCGCACGGTGACGGGAATGGCGTGCGCATCGCCTGCGGCCGCGGTGACATGAAACCAGTTCGTCATCATCCAGGGGAGACCGGAGGCGATAACGGCGCCGAGACCGATGAACAAACTCTGCATCGAGAACCCGGCCGAACGCTGCTCCTCCGGCAGCTTGTCGGCCACAAAGGCACGAAAGGGTTCCATGCTGATGTTGATCGAAGCGTCGAGAATCCAGAGCAGCCCGGCGGCCATCCAGACCGCGCTGGCGTTAGGCATGGCGACGAGGGCGAGCGAGCTGAGAATGGCCCCGACGAGAAAATACGGCCGTCGCCGCCCGAGCCGGCACCAGGTGCGATCGCTCATCGCGCCGATCATCGGCTGCACGAGCAGCCCGGTGAGCGGAGCCGCGATCCAAAGCCGCGCGATTTGGTCGGGACGCGCGCCGAGGTATTCGTAGATCGCGCTCATGTTGGCCATCTGCAGCCCCCAGCCAAATTGAATTCCGAGGAAGCCGAAACTCATGTTCCAGATTTGGAAAAAGGAGAGGCGCGGCTTGGACATGACCGGACAAAAGCGGGCGCGACGTTAGCCAAAGCGCAGCGCGCAAGGCAAGGGGGAAGCGCACCGGGGCTCGGGGCGACAGTGTTAGCAGTTAAACCAGAATGGGCGCACCGAGTGACCCGACGGAGACGACGGCGAAACGCCGCTCGTTAGGCGAGAGACTCGATCCGGTTGAGCAAGTCCTTCTTGCTCGTCATCCCGGTAACCTGATCGCGCAGCTGCCCGTCCTTAAAAAGGAGCAGGGTGGGAATCGCGCGGATGCCGTAACGCGCGGAAAGACTTTGGTTGTGATCTACATTCACCTTCCCGACTTTCAGCGAGCCGGCTTTTTCCTTCGCGATCTCGTCGAGGATCGGCGCAATCATTTTGCATGGGCCACACCATTCGGCCCAGAAATCGACCAGCACTGGTTGTGTGCTCTTGACGACTTCGTTGTCGAAATTCACTTCATCGATCGTGACCGCGGCGGAATTTTCCATGATTTTTTAAGAGAAATAAGTCCAGAGTTGAATGAGAAAGGTCACCGCCGAGATGCCGAGCAAAGCCCAGCAGAACGTCAGCGGGACGGATTCAACTAACCCCGTGGCCGGTTGATTCGCAACTACCGGCGCGGCCGGTGCGGTCCGAATGACGCCGGCCGGTGGCGTGCTCGTGGGCTGGAGCGGGCTTAGCTTCACCGTCGCCTTCATCGGCGAATCCGGCAGCGCGCCGATGCGAGCCGTCTCCTTGCGCGGACCGACAGCCGGGGTCGGCGCGCCTAACGACAGGCCATTTGGCCGCGCCGCTGGGACGACCGCGTGCGGTTTCGGCGACAGATTCGAGGGCGCGGCTGGTCTTACACCAACCGGTGCTGGCGGCGCGGGTTTGATTCCACCGGCAGGCGGCGTCAGCGACGGATTGATTCCGGCGGGCGGCAGGTTGGGTCGGATTCCACCACGAGTCGGAGAAGCTGCCGGCTTAACTCCAATCGCTGCCGCCGGAGGCAAAGCTGCTTTGTTCGGGGGCGCGGCGGTCGGCGTCAAATCTTTTGCCGTGATGGGCGCGGGTGGAAGCCCGGCTTTTATTCCCGAGGGAAGAATAGGAGTCGCCGGTTTGATCTCAGACGGCGCGGAGGGCGGAGATGGTGGCCGCAACGCCGAGAGTAGAGGCGGTATGGGAGACTCGGCCGCCGGAGAAGGAGACGGGGCCATCGATTTCGCGACCTGCAACGTAGAAGACGGAGGTGCTGGCTTCGCCGTCGGAGGTGGAAGTGGGGGGCTCGCTTTTGCGGCAGATGAGGCGGATGCGGACGGAGCCATCGGATTCGAGCGCGGCGGCGGCGGCGGCGGATTCGCGCTTGCGCCCGGTGGGCGAAGGGGCGCCGGCGGCCGAGCCATCGGTGGGGCGGGAGGACGCTTCACCCCTTCCGCTCCCGCTGGCGGGAGCGGCCTGGGCGCGATCGAAAGCGGTGGCCGGACCGGGCCCGGTGTCGCCATCGGCGGACGATTATTATTCGGAAGCGGTTTTGCACTGCCGGGCGGGAGCGGCGACGGTCGAGTCGGAAGATTGATCCGAATGGTTCCTTTTTCTACCGGCACCGTCGGACGGTTCGCGCTCCGCGGCGGTAAAGTGATGCGAACGGTTTCTTTTTTCGGTTCGTTCAGATCGGCCATGGCTCAAAAATCGGGATGTTCCCGCCCCCCAGGGGCAAAAACGGCAATCTGTCTCTCAAACCGCTTGCCCGCTGTCAACCACCAAACGGCCTAGGCGAGCAAATCGTAACCGCGAGTTCCGCGAATTTCCCGCCTAACGAATTCACCGACCGGAGCCGCCTCGGCCAGAATAACCCGCGTATCCACCTCCGGCGCGTCGGCCTCCGTTCGCGCGATGAGCGGCTGGTCGACGAGCAACTTTAACTGGTAACCGATTTTTTCGGCGGCGATTTCGCGCGCAATCTTCTGTTGCAGCGTCATCGCCGCGCGATAGCGGGCGTTTTTTTGCGCGCTCGAAATTTGCCCCGCCATTTTCGCCGCGCGCGATCCCTCCTCCTGCGAATACTTGAAAATCCCGAGCCGCTCGAAACGGACCCGCGCGATGAATTCAAGGAGCGACTCAAACTCCGCTTCAGTCTCCCCCGGGAAGCCGACGATGAAGGTCGTGCGCAAGGCGATCCCCGGAATGCCGGCACGCAGCCTAACGATAAGATGCTCAATCTGCTCGCGGGAAGTTTCACGCCGCATCCGGCCGAGCATCCCTTCATCGATGTGCTGAAGCGGCATGTCGATGTACCGCGCGACTTTGCTGCACCGCGCGATCGTCGCGATCAGCTCGTCGCTCCAATGCGCCGGATGGGTGTAGAGCAGCCGGACCCAGAAATCACCCTCAATCTTTTCGATCTCGCGCAGGAGCGCCGCCAGAGTCGGGCCGCGCGTCGAGTCGACCGGCTGGCGCGGTCCGGCCTTCGCCGCCCACAGATCCATGCCGTAGTAGGTCGTGTCCTGGCTGATCAGATTAATCTCTCTGACTCCTTCCGCGATGAGATTGCGCATTTCGGCAAGAATCGAAGCGGGTGGCCGGCTGCGATGACGCCCGCGCATTTGCGGAATGACGCAAAAGCTGCAGGGATGATTGCAACCTTCCGCGATCTTCAGATAGACGCTGTGCGCCGGCGTGAGGCGAAACCGCGGCGTGTCCCAGTCCGGAATGTAAGTCGGGCGCGCGGTGACGAAACTTTCTCCACGCCGACTCTCTTGCCTAACGACACCTTCAATGATCGCCCCCAGCTCGTGCACCTGGTCGAGTCCGATAAAAGCATCCACTTCCGGCATGGAAGCGCGCAACTGAGAGGCGAAGCGCTGCGACATGCAGCCGCTCACGATCAGCTTTTGGTTAGGCCGGCTCGTCAGGCCGCGCTCCTCGTGCGCTTCCAGGATCGCCTCGATTGATTCTTCCTTTGCCGAATCAATGAAGGCGCAGGTGTTGACGACGAGCACGTCGGCTTCCTCGGCCTGCGCCGTGATTTGCATCCCGCGCTCCCGGACACTCCCGAGCATGATTTCCGCGTCGACCAGATTCTTGGCGCAGCCGAGACTGATCATCCCGACTTTGGTTGGCGCACCGGCCGCAACGGCGGGTTCGCTATTCAAAGGTGACATCGGCATCCCCGCTCGCGAGCGCCGCCCCGTTTTTTGTGATCTTGACCGCGCCGCGGTCGAGCACCTTCATCCGCAAATGATGGCCGCGAAATGAAAGCGGCGGGTGGGAGGAATCGAGCCAGTCGTCAAAAACCGGCTGTGGATTGTCGTCGACCAGGACGCGCAAATAGGTGAGCTGAAGCGGCGTGATCTGAACGCTGTTGGAAGGTGGCGGTGTCGCTTCGTTAGGCGGAGCCAAATCCTCCGGGTGAACCGGCTGCGCCCGGCGCACTTCCGGCGCAGTCGGTGAGGGCGCCGCCGCGGCGGTGGCGGTTGCGCTCGGCGATACCATGACCCCGGCTTCACTCTGAGGCGTCCCTTCGACCGGCAGCGCGCGCGGCGCGACAATTCTTTCGGGAGGAGAAGGGCTCGGCGTCGGCGAAACCGAAACCGCGCCGGGAGCGGCGGAGCGCGGCGTGATGCGCTGGATATCGAGGAGCAGCTTCATGAAATAAAGACCGAGCACGAGGACGGCGAGCGCGATGATAAACGGGAGAAGCGCGGGACGCCGGGTCGGCTTTCGCCTAACGACCGGGAGCGGCGCGCTTCCGGGCGATTCCTGGAGATAGGAATAGCCGTCCACAGTCACTTCGCGCGAAGTCTCAAAAGCGTCGAGATATGGCGTCACGTTGACGTCGAGATATTTGCCGTAGATGAGGAGAAATCCCTTCGCGTAGGCGAGACTGGAAAAGCTCGAGAAATCTTCCGCCTCAATCTCCTGGATGCGGGACGGACGGATCTTCGTCACTCGCGCCGCTTCTTCGAGCGAGATCTTTTTCGCGAGACGGACCTCTTGTAATTTTTTGCCGAGCGGTTCCATCGAGACGGCGGGATCAGACGGTGGCGTCGAGATCGACGAGAATCTCGCGCGGTTTGGCGCCTTCGCCGGGGCCCAATATGCCGCGCTGCTCGAGAATATCAACGATTCGCGCCGCCCGCGTATAACCGAGGCGGAGACGGCGTTGCAGGAGCGAAGTGGAAGCCCGTTTTTCCTGGCGGATAATCTCGAGACATTTCTCGACCAGCTCTTCGTCCTCGTCCGTCACGTCGTCGGCTGCGGCCGCGGCGGCTGATTCCATTCGCTCGTGCATCGCGAGATCAAAGGCAGGCGAGCTTTGTGCGGAAACAAAATCGACCAGGCGACCTATCTCGTCATCCGTCACCAGCACGCCTTGGGCGCGGATGAGTCGCGAGGTGCTTGGCGGAAGATAAAGCATGTCGCCTTGGCCTAACAAACGGTCGGCCCCGTTCTCATCGAGGATGACCCGGCTGTCGATCTTGCTCGCGACTTGAAAAGCGATCCGGCTCGGGATGTTGGCTTTGATTACGCCCGTGATGACATCGGCCCGCGGAGTCTGCGTGGCGACGATGAGGTGAATCCCGGCGGCGCGCGCCATCTGCGTGATCCGCGCGATCGCGCTCTCGACATCGGCCGGCGCGGTCTGCATGAGATCGGCCAGCTCGTCGATGATCACGACGATGTAAGACATGTGCCTGGGAATGATAACGTCGCCATCGCGCGCGTTGATCGTTCCAGCCGCGGTCGGTGACCCCGGCCGATCGTTAGGCAAAACGCCATCGTTCTCGCCGGAGTCGGCGCTCGCGGCTACAGCTTTTTTCGGCGGGCGCGCGTTGAAACTAGTAATGTTGCGCACCCCGGCCTTGGCGAAAATCTTGTAGCGCTTCTCCATTTCATCGATCACCCAACGGAGCGCGAGGAGGACCTTTTTCGGATCGGTCACGACTGGGATGACAAGATGCGGGAGCGTATTGTAGACCTGCATCTCGACCACTTTCGGATCGATCATGATGAAGCGGAGCTGATCGGGTGTGAACCGGTAAAGCATGCTCGCGATGAGCGCGTTGATGCAGACGCTTTTGCCGCTGCCGGTCGTGCCCGCGACGAGGAGGTGTGGCATCTGCGCAAGGTCGGCGATGATGGTTTTGCCGTAGACGTCTTTTCCGAGCGCAATCGGGAGCCGGGCGCTGGTCGCGTGCCAATCCTCCGATTGCAAAAGCTCGCGCAAGGTCACTTTGACTTTGCGACTGTTTGCCAGCTCGATGCCGACCGTGTCCTTGCCGGGAATCGGCGCCAGAATATTGATCCGCTCGGCGCGGGTGGCGCGGGCGAGATCGCGCTCCAGACTAACAATCTTATCCACCCGCACGCCCTTCGCGGGATAGACTTCGTAGCGGGTGATGGTCGGGCCTTTCGTGATGTCGCCGGGAGCGACCTTGATCCCAAATTGATCAAGAGTGTCAATCAGAACGCCCTGGATTTCCTCCAGCTCCGCCGGGTCGGCCGCGACGCGCCCCTCGCTGTCGTGCTCGCTGAGAAGGTCGAGCCCGGGCAGTTCGTAATTTTCGCCTTCCCAGTCTTTCGCGGTCGTTAGGGGAATCTGGGCGGCGGCGGATTTTTTGCCGCGCTTCAGGTCTGCGAGGGAAGGCTTTTTGCGCAGCCCGACCGGTTCATTGGGGAGCGCGGTTGTATCGACCACTTTCGGCTCGGGCCGGTTGGCAAATTCCTCCAGCAGCACCTCCGGCGCGAGCTCGTTCTTCGCCATCGGAGCGCCTTTCCTGCGCAACTTTTTCTCGAGCGCGCGCTGCTGTTTCGCGATCTGCTGCTGGCTGATCTCGAGCTGCTCTTTTAGATCGGCCCGGCGCATCTTACGGCGGAGAAGGCCGAGACGAATCGCCACAAAACCACGGCGAATCGCGAGAACGCTTTGCCTAACGAGATGGATCGGCCGCAGCCCGGTCATCAAAATGAGACTCGTGAGATAGATGCCGGCGAGGACGATGACCGACCCTTTCCCCATCAGGACCCGGAAAACGCGTCGGCCAAAAAAAGCGCCGAGCCGCCCGCCCGGGCCATCGATATTAAAAATACGGTGCCAATCATGCAAAAACCAAGGCTGCAATTGAAAGAGGCAGGCGCCCGAGGCGACGAAGAGAACGATCCAGCCGACACGCCGGCCCACCTTCAGCTCGCCGTGAAAGAGTTTCGCTCCGCCAAATCCGACGAGAGTCGCGGCCAGGAGGTAAGAGGCGGCGCCGATCAGGAAATAACAGATGCCGGCGCCAATCGCGCCTAACGGCCCGAGAAAATTCTGCGCCGGACGATTGGGCGAGGAGGTGGAATTAAGGAGCGGGAACCAGGTCGGGATGTCCTTCGGGACGTAGGAAATGAGGGCGAGGAAGAGGAGCGTCCCGGTTCCGAGAAGAATCAGGGCGTAGACTTCGTTCCATGCATTTTGCTGAGTGCGTTTTGCCACCGCGGCTCATAGTAGTCGCCCGGGTGGCGCTTTCAATTCCTCTCTTTCCCGCCCGGCCTGATTCGACGGCAACTTTTCCAGAGCAGAAAAGAGGTGCTGCGATCAGGTGGCTGAACATAAGAGCGGTGACCTCGGCCAACTCGAGCGGGTTGATCCGTTTTTTCCTCCATTCCCTCGAGTGAAGACCTGATCCAGCATCCGACTTTGCCTAACGAACTCCTCCGTCCAATGCTTTTGAACATACTTCGCGTCTGTGTCATCTTCGGGCATGCCCGCGAGCCGCATCATCGATTTGCGCAGATTGCTCGCAGAACGTTTCCCACAGGAATCTCTCCGACCGAGCGACCGTCTCGCCACCGGGCTGCGGGTGCTCGATCAGATGCTCGACGGTGGCCTAACGAAAGGCGCAATCACAGAAGTAGCCGCCGCGCCGGGGAGCGCGGGCAGCGCCTCGCTCGTGGCCGCGCTTTTGCACCGCGCCGCACGGGAGCGTTATTTCATTGCTTTGGTCGACGGGCGCGATTCGTTCGATCCGCAGTCGTTAGGCGCGGGCGTTTTGCCCCATCTCCTCTGGGTGCGTTGCAGCAAGGCGAGCGAAGCGATGCAGGCGGCCGACCTGCTTTTGCGCGATGGCAATTTCCCCCTCGTCATTCTCGACCTGGTCCTGAATCCGCTGGCGGAATTGCGCCGGATTCCCGCGAGCCACTGGTATCGGCTGCAGCGATTGGTCGAACCGGCCCCTTGCGCATTTCTCGTCCTCACTCCGCGCAGCATGGTGAGCAGCGCGCAATGGAAGCTCGTCCTGGAGAACCGGTGGCGGTTGCCACAGCTCGATTGGGACGCAACCGATTTGCAGGCGCAAATGAAGCTGCGATTGCAGCGCGCTCAGCCTAACAAATGGAGGAGCGAAGAGGAAATGGCCTCCTGAAGATGCATGTTTGCCGCGCTTTATTTGCCTGATTTCGAACTGCAGGCCGCGCTCCGCCATGAACCGGAGCTGCGCGGCCAGCCGGTCGCGCTCCTGGAAAGTGAAGAAGCGCGCGCCACGATTTTCCAGATGACGGCGAGCGCGACAGCCGCCGGAGTGAGCGTGGGCATGACGCCGAGCCAGGGACTGGCGCGATGTCTCAGTTTGCGCATCCGGTCGCGCGCGCTCGCGCAGGAAAAGATCGCGGGCGACATCCTGCTTCATCACGCAGCCATTCTCGCGCCGGAGATCGAGGCGACCGCGCCCGGCGTTTGCACGGTCCATTTTACGGCCTGGAAAAACGGCCGGGAAAATGTCGAGCGTGTCGTTAGGCAACTCGCCGCTCTGCAGCTCATGGCACAGGCCGGGATTGCCGCGACACCGGACCTGAGCTTTCTCGCCGCCTGCCTCGCGCAACCGGTCCTGGAGATCGAGAACCCGGCGGAATTTCTCGGGCCGCTCCCGATCGAGACGCTGAAGAAGATCGACCGGATTAACTGGATCTAACGGATCGCAGAAAAGCCGCGTTCGATCGCTCGCGAAAGGATCTATCCGATCGCGGGATCGCGGAAGACCGGTGTTCAGCCGCCTGCGTAGTCGGGATACTTTTGCCGGAGCTGCGTCCGGGCACGATCGGCCTCGTTAGGCTTGCCCGCTTTTTCGTAGGCCTTGACCGCTTTGGCGAGCGCCTGCGGCGTGATTTCCGGGTCGTCGTAGAGGAGCGCCACACTGAGGAAAGCCTTGCCGGCATCCTCAAATTTCTGCCGCTCCATCTCGACGTCGCCCGCGAGCAAACGCGCCTGCGCGTTGACCCGTCCTTCCGGTTGCAGCGACATGATTTCCTCCGCGATCTTTTGCGCGTCATCCGGCTTATGGGCGCCGATCTTCGCTTCGCCGAGCGCGAGCATCGCCTTCGCTTTTGCCGCCGGATCGCTCGAGCTTTGGACGAATCTCTCGAGCGACTTCTCCGCTTCCGCCGGCTCTTCCAATTTCATCTGGGCGTCGCCGAGATAAAACCAGAAATCCGGTTTCACACTCGTCACGTTCCCCGCAGTGCTGAGCGCGGTCAGATATTTCGCGGCCGCAGCGTAGTTTTTTGCGTTGTAAAATTCCAGGCCGAGCCACTCCAGAATCTCCGCCGGCACCTGTCCGTTAGGCGAAGCTTTCTCGAAGCGATCGACCTCCTTCGCCAGCTGGTCGCGCTCTTTGAGATAGAAATAGGAGGACATGATACGGAGCGCGGCGGGCGCGCCGTACTGCTCTCGATTCAGCTGGCGCGCACGCTCCAGTTCCGCGATCGCCTTCTCGTAATCCTTCGTCTCAAACGCGCCCTTCCCGATGTAGTAATGGGCCTGGGCCGCGGCGGCAGACTTTGGGAATTCCCGCAGCAGTTGCTCGAAGGTGTCGACCATGCCGGCCGGATTATCGAGCTGGCCGAGAATGAGCGCTTTCTGTTGCAGAGCAGCTTCGCGTTCGTGCGCCTTCGGGTAACTGATGAGTAATTGATCGAGATCGCTCCGCGCCTGCTCGTATCGCTTGGTCTGTTGATAAGCGAGCGCGCGCTGGGCGAGCGCGGAGGGCAGCTCGGCATCGTCCGGGAAAGCCTGGATGAAATAACTGAAAGCCTCGATCGCCTTCTCGGGCTGCTTCGTTTGAGCGTAGCACCAGCCGAGCTTGAAAGCCGCGTCCGCCCGCAGCCGGGCCGAGAGCTTCGAATCGCGCAGCCCGGCATAGAGGGTGGCGGCGGCGGCGAAATCCTGCACTTTGTAGAGAGACTCCGCCTTGAGCAGCTTCGCCTGATCGCTCCGCTCGCCCTCGGGATTATCCTTCAGGAATTGATCGACCTCCTCTCGCAGCGCCGGATCGTTTGCGTTGTAGAGCCCGATCAAGCGCTGGTATTGGGCGTCCTTCGCTTCCTCGTGGCTCGGATATTTAACAACGATCTGGCGATAGAGATCCTGCGCTTCCTTGTGATGGCCGAGCTGACGCTGGCTGTTCGCCGCCAGGAGCATCATCTCAGGGCACACTTCCTCCGGCATTTGTCCTTTGCTCTTCTGGTAATCGGCCACCGCCGCCGCGTATTGGCCGGCCTGATATTCCAGCCGGAGCAATCCGACCGCGGCGATGCCGCTCCAGCGTCCCGCCTCCGGCAGCGCACGCCCTTTCTTCAGGAGCGTGGTCGCTTTCGTCGTCATCTCCTGGTCTGGTTTGCCTTTCTCCGTCTGTGCGAGATCGAGCGCGACGAGACCGGCGCGCACCGTCGCCTCCGCCTTCAGAGCAGGCTTTTTCGTTTCCCCCGCGAGTGCCTCGAGTTGTTTCAGCGCTTCGCCCTTGCGGCCGGCGGCGAGAAAAATCGAGCCGGTCGCGAGCCGCGCATCATCACGAAACGGGTTCGGATCTCCTGTCTCGATCACCTGCTGATAAACCTCCCGCGCTTCATCCGTACGATGGAGATTCTCCAGGCAACGCCCTTCAAAATAGCGGGCCGAGAGGGCGAGGGCGGAAGATTTCATCTTCGCCGCCGCATGGTGAAAAAGAGGGAGGGCGGTTTCGTAGTCCTTGTCATTGAAAGCAATCTCCGCCAGGCCGTAGGAGGCCGGCCCGGCCAGTTCGTGATCCGGGAAATCGCGCACCACACTCTGGAAACTCGTCCGCGCCGGCTCGGGCCGATTGAGCGCGCGATACGCTTCGCCCAAATAAAAGAGCGCCGTTACGCGATCAGGCGAGGCCGGATAAAGCCCGATGAATTTCTCGTACTCCGGGATGGCGAGGTCGTAGAGCTTTCGTCCGAAGAGCGCGTTGGCATAATTGAGCTGCCGCTCCGCCGGCGACTCTGCCGTCTCCGCCGCCGGCTCGTCGTTAGGCGAGGCGCTCGATTTGGGCGGAGGCGGAGCCACGGAAGTTTCCTCGGGCACGGGGAGGGCACGCATCACGGTTGGTGGAGTCGGGGCGGGCGTCGCCGATGGTGTTTCCACCGGAATGGCGCGCGCCACCGGCGGCTCCTGCACCGGCACGGCTCGGCGCACCCGCGGTGGTGGAGTCACCTGGGCGAAGATCGTCGCGGCGACAACGATCGAACCCCCGGCCGCGAGCAGGAGCGCGGCTATCGTTAGGCGCGACTTCATTTCGCGGTCGCGAAGGCAATGCTCGTCACCCCTGCCTCGCTGCAGGCGTTGAGCACGTTCACGATGTTCTTGTAGGCGCCGGCTTCGTCCCCGCGGATCACCACCGCCTGGTCGGGATTGAGCGCGACCAGCCCCTTTAACATCGTCGTTAGGTCAGGCCCGGACAGGGTGCGCCGGTTCACCACCACGTTGCCATCTGCCTTCACATTCACGATCACGTCGCCGATCGGCGCCGTCTTCTCCTTCGCCTCTGACGCTTTCGGGATTTTGACGTCGAGCTCGTTTTCGTTTCGGGCCGCGTTCCAGGTGAGGAGAAAGAAGATCAGGAGCAACAGCAGAACGTCCACCAAGGGCGCGAGCTGGATTCCCGGATGTTGCGGGACGGTGCGGCGGCGGAAATTCATCGGGCAAAAAAGCGCCCGCCCGGGACGCGAACGGTTCGGCGCCTAACGACGCTCAAAATTCATCCTCGAGCAGGGCCGGCACGCGATCCCGGCGCCGGGTCTGCTGGAGCGAGAGGAGCGCGATCAGGTGCGAGCTGGCCGATTCCAAATCCGAGACGAGACGTTGCGCCCGCCCACGGAAGATGGCGTAGAAGATCATCGCCGTGATGCCGACGCCAAGTCCGCCGCAGGTGTTGATGAGCGCCTCGCTGATCCCTTTCGAGAGGAGAATGTAGCGCGACGGTCCGACGGCCTCCGAACCGAGCGCGCCGAAGGAGCGAATGATTCCGATCACGGTCCCGAACAACCCAACGAGCGGCCCGATCGTCGCGATATCCGCTAGATAGGTCACGCGGTTATGCAGATTGGTCGCGACCCGCGTCCCCTCCGTCTCCGCGATCTCGCGCGCCTGTGCGAAATCGGCGCTCGGGTTCTTCGTCATGAAATCGAGTGTCCGCTGGACGATGCGCGCGACTGCTTCGCCGTGGCGATTCGAGACCGCGAGGAGGCCGAGATAATCGCGCTTCCGGAGGAGCGCGTCGGCTGTCGCCATATAACCGCTGCTCACGATCGCCCCGCGCCGAATGGTGAAGAGATAGACGATAATCAACATCACCGTGAAAATGGAAAGAAGGAAGAGAAGCAGCATCACCGGGCCGGCGGCGATCATCGCTTCGAGAATATTGGTCGAGTGCGGGAGGATCGGTTGATCAGGCGCGACGGGTGAAGCCGCCGGAGCCTGGGCAAGGGCAGAGGTCGCGCCCGCGCAGATTACGAGCAGTGAAAAGAAACGTTTCATGCTCAATTCGGGCTTAGCATAGGCCCGAGCCTCGCGGTTGCAACTGCATCGGAGCAGAGACAACGCGCCCACCGGAACCGTTCATTAGCGGGGGAAAATGATCGCCACGCCTAACGAATACTTCCCTGTCGTCGCGCTCCTCCTGAGCGTCGGCCGGCCCCTGATTCAGCTCCAGCGCGGTCCGCGGGACGCGGCTCGCCGAGTTCCGCGAGGAGCGTCGCAAAGCAGAAGCCGAGGTGAAGAAGATGCAGATGGAAGCAAATTTTACGGGTCAGGAGAAGGAGATCGCCGCACTCATTCACAGGTCCGAGGAGTCAGCGATCAGGCCGCAGTTAGCAAGGCCATTTCGCCGTCAATCGCTAACGGTCGCCAGCCTAACGAATCAGACAACCCAACGCGCTCGCTTCGGGAAAGAGAAGGGCCACCGTCTCGCCGCCTCAGTCTTCGGGTGCGACCGGGTCTACGGCACCTGCAATTGCGCGATCAGGACATGCGCGACGCGCTGCTTGTCCGTGGAGATGCCGGAGATCAACCCGGAACTGTTGATTCCGCTAAAGGAAGTGCCAATCACTCCCGGGGCGTCGTAGCTCAGGAAGATGTCGGGCAGGTGAATGACGAAGGCGTGCGAGGTCCGGTTATCTGTCCAGTAGCCGACGATGTAGCCCGCGTCATTAATCGCCAACGGAACGGTCTGCACCGCGCCCGGAAAATCGATCGTGGCCGTGATTGTTTCGCCCGGGTCGCGCAGGAACCCGTGAAAGCCCGTGCTGTCGCCGTAGCTCCCCACCACCTGGGTGAGGTTATTGATCCCGCTCGCCTCCGGCAGATTATCGCCCAGCGGGATCGTGATGAACGGGCCGTCGATGCTGGCGTAGGCGAAAGCCGCGCTTCCGCCCGAGACGGTATAGATGCCAACGAAATCGCCCGCGTTGTTGATGCTGTCCACCGTCGTCCCGGAGACATTCGGAACCGGCGCATCGTAGGTTTTGAAAGATGTGCCCGCGCCGGAAGAACCCATGCGTGATCCTGGGAGTCGTAGCGGCTGCAATTCGCCGCCGTGCAGACCGGCTGAATTGCATCGATCGCCTGTCGCACGGAAACTGAGCGGTGCCATCTCCCGCGACGCCGATCACCGAAAAATTGCTCTCTGGCGCCGGCGGCTGGGAGGCGATGAAAGCGGCGCGCGAACTGGTCAAAACTGGTCGTGTGACAGCGGCCCGCTATGATCCGCCGCTCCTCGCCGGCGAAGTGCGCGAGGGACAGAAACGTTATCGCGCTGGGTTGCGCATCGGGAGCGCGAGCGACCTGGAAAATATCTG
>DASXDC010000071.1:0-3440 GCA_036490855.1 Chthoniobacterales bacterium | reverse complement strand
CTTTTTGGCGAGGCGCCAAAAAGAGCGGGCGAGGGCGCCCGCGCTCCCCGGAATTCAGTCGGCGCGTCTTGGCCGGAATCGCAGCCAGAAAGCGCAGGCCTTCATCATGAGCCTGGAGACCGCGAAAGACTTCAGCGGACTTTTTGAGCTGACGACGGCGCGGTAATCGCGGCTAATCCCGGCCCGGGGAGCGCTGGCACCTCGCCCGCCGTGTCACGCGTCACGCGGGATACCTTCTGCGTTTGCGAAGAGCTTTTTGGCGAGGCGCCAAAAAGAGCGGGCGAGGGCGCCCGCGCTCCCCGGAATTCAGTCGGCGCGCCTCGGCCAGAATCGCTGCCCGTTTAGCGACGGATCAATCCGTCTAGGCCGGGAAGATCGAGCTCAAGGTAAAAGCCCTCGACGCCGGCGATGCGGCACTCGACATCGCAGGCCAGAAGCTCGGAATCCTTGCTCGCAAACTCCTCGTTAGGCACCGAGCCCGCCGGTGCCCCCTCGCGATCCACAATCAACCCGCCGGAATGCGTCTCGACCGCGGCGCGGATCTCCGCCCAGCGTTTTTCGTCAATCCAGACGCGGCCGCCTTTGACCGGCAGTTCGAGAGCAGACGAGCCCCTAACGAACTCCGGCACACGGGGAGCGCGCGGCTGCCATTTCGTGCCCCCGCCACTGGCGACCAGCTTCGCGAAGCGCTCCGCCACCATGGCCGGCGAATCGGTTTTTCGATAACCCTCCACCGGCGCGCGCATCAGCTTCGAGATGCGGCGCAAAATATCGACTGCGCGATCCTCGGCATTGCCGCCGAGTCGGATGACCGCCGGAATGTCGAGATCGAGTTCCCAGAAAGCCTTCGCCAATCCGTAGGCCGACCAATATTGTTCCTGGCTCGCGACCCCGGAGCCCGAGCCGAAATAACCGACGAGGTCAGGCTGGGCGAGGATGATGCGGCTGGCGCGATAGACTTTCGAAGCGGAGGGATTGCCGCTCGTGTCGGTGAAATTCGCGATCGTAAAACCGGCGTTGACGATCGCATCCATCGACATCATCGAGCCGCCCCCGCCCGCGCCGTGAAACCCGGCCAGACCCTTCGAGTCGTTAGGCGCGGAGGTCGCAAGCTGCGCGAAATAAAAAGTGCCGCGGTGATCGTTCTGCTCCACCTGGTAGGCAATCCGCTCCAGCTCGGTCGGCGGATGATCGAACTCGCGCGCGATCTCGATCTTCAACTCCGGATGCCGCGCGACCGCGTAATCATCGATCGTTAGGCGACAATCCGCGGCGACGAACTCGCCGTCGTTCGTCAGGACGAGCGGATTGATTTCGAGCGAGCGCGCTTCGACGCTTTTGGCCGCGGAAAATAGTTTCCGAATCGAATCCCCGAGCTGCTCTGCGTGGGCGGCGGAAAGCCCGCACGACTCGGCCGCTTCCTTCACCTCGGCTGCGAGCGGGCCGCTCGTCACATCGCAGTTTATGCGCCGCGTCGAAGCCGCGCGTTCCTCGATCCCGCTCCCGCCGCCCGGCGAAAAGATAATGATCGGCGCGCGCTTCGCGTCGTCGATCGCGAACGAAAGAAAGAACTCGCGATCAATCGCGATTTTTTCCTCCACCAGCACCGTCTCGACCGGAAACTGCCCCACCGTCATCGCCAGCATACGCTCCGCATGCGTGCGCGCTTCCTCCGGTTTCTTCGCAAAGGCGACCCCGCCGATCCCAGCGCGCCCTGTGGTCCAGGCCTGGATCTTGGTTACGACCTCGCCGCCAAGCTCCTTTGCCGCGGCGACGGCTTCATCAGGCGAGTTCGCAGGCTTGCCGCGCGGAATGTCGAACCCATTGGCGGCGAGAATTTCCTTGCCCTGATATTCGTGCAGTCGAGCCATGAGGCTATTTCCACGATCCTGGGCACTTTTTAAAGCTCGGAATGCGCGAGGCCGCTGCTTTCCCCTGCACAGAACAAGCTGAAAGCTCGCGCTACCATTCAGGATCCCGGCCGCGAGCGACGCCATTTGCCGCAAAAACAAAAACCGTGGCGAAGATTCCTCTTCGCCACGGTCTCTTTGTTACCTCGGAAATTCCACTTGCGCGAAACTCCGGAGAAACAGTTAGACTACGCGGATGCAGCCGACATTACTGAAACTGCTCGCACCGGCCGCGCCTAACGCCTGAACCTCGAGGTTGTATACCTCGCCCGGCGTGAGGCCTTCGAAGAAGGCGCGCGCACCGGTGGTTTGCGACGTTTGCACGTAAACGTCCGGGGCCGAAGCCAGAGCCAGGCGCCAATTGTAGGCATAGGCGCCATGGACCTTCTTCACCCGGCCGCTGATGCGACCGCTGTTCTTCGTTTGCTCCATCGTGGGAGGGAGCGAAGTCGGAAGCGGGCCGACGGGCGTGCGAGGCTTGACCGCTTCGAAACCGGAGCTGCCAAGGATCGCGAGGTCATTTTGACAATTACCCTGCACGTAAGCACCGAGCTGGCGCAGGGCCTCGTCCACATCTGCCAGGATGGCATCGCGATCGAGGATCTCCTGCTTGCCACGGTTGAGGGCTGCCTCAATCGCTGCATCGGCCATATCGAGTAATGCGATGAGCGCTGCCAGCGTCGGATTCGGCGTCGGATAATTTGCATTACCCGTCAGCTTCGTCACCACATTGCGTCCAAACGACACCCGGTAAACCGGAGTGCGGCGGATGAACGCGAATGATACAAATATATTTTTCTTTTTCATATTATTAGTCTCCTTTCCAACCATTGTGGCCACCCGGCTGGCTTCCCCTTTAAGGGTTCGGCCCGCCCGGCAATCCGACCCAATCTGGCGAACTCGGACTGCACCCCACTATTGAGCAATCGCCGTGCCTACCGAATAAAGGAATCAGATAAAATTCATGATAGTTAGGCAGGCAATTCACCTGATAGTTAGGCAGGCAGAGGGCGAAGCCTTTTCCCGTGGGGGGAGTCTCAAACACAACCGCGGGAGAGCATAACGAAGAATCGGATAGTTAGGCGAGGCGCCCGGAAGAGGTTGCGCCACGCCGCCAGAACAGGCCCCGCTGGACCCAAAAAAAGTTTTCCGGAGGGGCGATTTTCGGTGCCAAACGGGACCAATTTGCAACTGTCAGGCTGAAAAAACGTCCGACGATGGCGCGTCAACGCCCGACGATCACGAGGCAACGTCGGAGGATTGCGTGCCAACGTCGAACAATCACGAGCCAACGTCGGACGATCACGCTCCAGCGTCCGACGATGACGCACCAACGTCGGACGATGACGGGCAAACGTCCGACGATGACGCACCAACGTCGGACGATCACGTGCCAACGTCGGACGATCTCGCGTCAACGTCGGACGATCACGTGCCAACGTCCGACGATCACGCACCAACGCCGGACGATCACGCACCAACGTCCGACGATGACGCACCAACGTCGGACGATCACCCACCAACGTCGGA
>DASXDC010000070.1:0-4808 GCA_036490855.1 Chthoniobacterales bacterium | reverse complement strand
TCCGTATTCGTCGGAAAATTGCTCCGCGAAAATGTGCGCCTCGTGGCGAAGCGTTTCCTTCTCGTGCTTCTGGCCTTCCGCCAGCAAACGCTCGAGCACGCGCTGCGGTTCGCGGACCAGTTCCTCTGTGACGCGCAACTGCGAGAGTCCGGACCCGGCGAGGTAGTATTTGTAATCTCGGAACAGCCTCTCGAAGACGGTGAGGAGACCACGCGCCCCGGTTTTTTCGCCGGCGGCGGCGTTGGCGATGAGAAGGAGCGCCGCGTCCTCGAAACTGATTTCGATGCCATAAGCGCGAAAGGCACGCTCGTACTGATGGAGGATACTGCCCTCAGAAAACTTCATGATCTTGTAGAGATCGTCGGCCGCTAGCTCTTCGCAGACGACGCGGACAGGGAGGCGTCCGATGAATTCCGGCTCAAAGCCGTACTCGATAAAGTCCTGCGTTCCGATGTGTCGGAAAATTTCGTTGTCGAGAACTTTCACCGGTTCGGCCTTGAACCCGATCTGACCCTGCGCGAGCCGCTTTGAGACCTGCGTCTTGAGGCGTTCAAAAGCCCCGCTCACGACAAACAAGATGTGGCGCGTGCTGATCGTTTCGCGTTTCGTCTTGCCGCGCCGTTGGAATTCGAACGCAGCCTGAAGCTGGCCTTGCAAATCGTTCGCGCTTCGAAGCGGCACTTCGGTTTCCTCCATCAACTTCAGAAGTGTCGTCTGCACGCCGCGGCCGCTCACGTCGCGGCCGGCGAGGTTTGAAGCGGCCGCAAGTTTATCGACTTCGTCGATGTAGATGATGCCAAACTGGGCGAGGGCGACGTCACCATCGGCTTTCTGAACGAGCTCCCTAACGAGATCCTCGACATCGCCGCCGACGTAGCCGGTCTCGCTGAACTTGGTCGCGTCCGCCTTCACGAAGGGCACTTTGATCAGGTCGGCGATGTGCTTGATGAGATAGGTTTTCCCGACGCCGGTCGGGCCGACGAGGATGACATTCTGCTTGGCATACTCGGTCTCCTCGGCGCGGACGGCATCCTCGTTCTCGAGCTGACGGATGTAATTGACGTGGTTGTAGTGATCGCAAACCGCAATCGAAAGGACCTTTTTCGCTTCGTCCTGCTGGATGACGAAACGATCGAGATGGGCCTTGATATCGCGAGGCAGAAAATCAAAGACGAATTTGTCGTCGCTCGATTTGGCGGGTTTCTCTTCATCGCCGGCCTCGGCGCGTTCGGGTTGAGCAAAGCTGGCAAAGGAGACTTTCTCGCCGAAGTTCGTTTTCATGAATTCGGAAAGCTTGCTCTGTAATTCTTCGGGCGTCGGAAATGGCGGATTCTGATTCAATACCAAAACGTAACATCCCACTCCGGCATGTAAAATTAGGCGAAGCCGCGATCGGGTTCCTGACCAATCGCAGCGAAGGGCGGACTCAGAGTCGGCGAAAGAAAACCTCCTCACGCGGGAGCCGGAAAGCGTCTACATCTTGCATTTGGAGCACATTCGTGCTCAGTGGAATGCCGCTCCGGCAGGCCGGCCGTGCTCCTGAAGCGCATCCGCCGCTGCGCCAATTCGACTTATCATGCTCACTATCTTTCTCGCTCAAATGCAGGCCGCGGCTCCGTCGGCCGCCGGGCCCAATCCACTGGCTTCGTTCATCCCCATCATCCTCATTTTTGTCATCATGTATTTCGTCCTCTTCCGGCCACAGATGCGTCGGCAAAAGGAACAGCAGCGGCTCATCTCGACATTGAAAACCGGTGACCGGGTCGTGACCTCGGCCGGGATCCACGGGATGATCACGAATGTGAAGGAAACGACCGTGACGGTGAAGGTGGCCGACAACGTGAAGGTCGAGATGGAGAAATCGGCCGTGACAAACGTGGTCAACGCGGAGACGACCAAGAGTTGATATGAGTTCCATTGTCGAATTTTTTCTGGGCCTCGGCCTGCTGGTGCTTTTCGGTTGGTATTTTGCGACCGACCGGGGTTTACGGAAGCGATTGCTGGCGCTCGCCCTCGTTACGCTTCTGGTCGTTTTCAGCATCTGGAGCATCTGGCCGATGCAGAAAAAAGTGCGGCTCGGCCTCGACATCAAAGGCGGCACTTCCTTCCTCATCCGGCTGAAGAGCGAGGAGAAAAACCTCACAAAAGGGATGCTCGACCAGGCCGTCGAAGTGATCCGCAAACGTGTGGATTATTTCGGGAGCGGCGAGCCCGTCATCAGCCCAGTCGGAACGGACCGCATCCTGGTGCAAATCCCGGGTCTGGACGCGGCGAAGATCCAGGAGGCGCGCGACCAGTTATCGCGCGTCGCGAAGCTGGAGTTTCGTCTCGTTTATCCCGATAACGGCGAACGCTTGCGCGCGATCGATGCCGGGACGGAAGTGATCCCGCCCGAATACCGAATCGAGACCTACACGATGCAGCCGCGTCAGCCGGGACAGAAACCAGTTGAAGAACGCCTGTTGGTGAAGAAGAAGGCCGACCTCGGCGGCAATCGTGTGACGGATTCGAACGCCTATTATGGCAACGACGGCTGGACGGTGCAGCTGAAGTTCGACAGCGAAGGCGCGAAGAAATTCGGCCAGATCACGGAGGCGAATGTCGGTCATCGTTTTGCCATCGTGCTCGACGGCGTGATCCAATCGGCGCCCAGCATTCGGACCGCAATCTACGGCGGCGACGCCATTATTACCGGTAGCTTCACAGAAGACGAAGCGCGCGGCCTCGCCAGCGTGCTGGAGAATCCGCTGCAGGTGCCAGTGAGCATTGAAGAGGAACGCAGCGTCTCGCCCACGCTTGGTCTTGACTCGATCCGGGCAAGCATTCGCGCCGGCTTGATCGGTCTGGCGATCACGCTCCTTTGCGTCGCGGTCTATTATAAATTTGCCGGCCTGATCGTGAACCTGGCGCTGATTGTGAACCTGATCCTGCTCCTGGGTGAGTTCCAACTGATCCCGGGCGGTGTTGTTCTTACTCTGCCGGGTATCGCCGGTATCATTCTGACAATCGGCATGGCGGTAGATGCGAGCGTGCTCATTTACGAACGACTGCGTGAGGAGATGGCGACGGGAAAATCTCTCCGCGCCGCCCTGCCTGCGGCCTACGACAAGGCCTTCAGCTCCATCTTCGACGCTAATGTCACCACCCTCATCACGGCCGCGATCTTGTTTTTCAATGCCAGTGGACCGGTGAAAGGATTCGCGATTGTGCTGATGCTCGGCATCCTCGCGTCACTCTTCACGGCGCTGATCGTGGGAAGGAACTTGCTTGGCTGGTTCGTCGATACGGGCCGTCTGACGCGCATCTCAATGCTCCACCTGATCTCGCCCAAGAATTGGAATTTTCTCGGTAAAGGATTCATCGCCAGTATGTGTTCGCTCGCATTGATCCTTGGCGGGACGGCCGTCTTTTGCGCTCGCGGCGAGAAAAATTTCGGCGTCGACTTTCGCGGCGGCGATCTCGCGACTCTGAGCGCGCCGCACAAGGTGGATGTCGCGCAAGTGCGTGAGACGTTAAAGCCGATCGGCCTGGCAGATGCCTCGATTCAGCAATCGCAGCAAGGCGGTCGTAATTACATCACGATTCGGAGCCCGTTGAACACGAGTGACAAGGTCGAGCAACAGATCCTGCAGAAGTTTCCTAATCAAGGCTTCAAGATCGAAGGCTCAGAACGCGTCGGCGCATTGGTCGGCAGCGAGCTGGCGCGCAGTTCGCTCATCGCGCTCGGCCTCGGTATTCTCGGGATCTTAGTTTATGTCACTTTCCGCTTTGAATTTTCCTTCGCGGTCGGCGCAATCGTTGCGCTTCTGCACGACGTGCTCATCACGATCGGGATGTTCGCGATTCTCGGACGTGAACTGACTTTGACGATGGTGGGCGCAGTCCTGACGATTGCCGGTTATTCGATCAACGACACGATCGTGGTTTACGATCGAATCCGCGAAGGCTTGGCGAGCGGACGGAAGGGCTCGGTCGAGCAGATCATGAACGAGAGCGTGAATCAGACGCTCAGCCGCACCATTCTGACAAGCGGGAGCACGCTCATCCCGATCGTCTGCCTCTTCTTCCTCGGCGGCGCTGTCCTGCGCGATTTCTCCCTTGCGATCATCATCGGCGTCGTCGTCGGCACTTACTCGTCGGTCTTCATCGCCTCACCCATCGTCCTTTGGTGGACGCGTGCGCGGGGCGGCACTGCGAGCACTTTGCGCAAGGAAGTCACGCAAAAAACGACCGCGATCAACGCCCCAACGACGCCCTAAACCGAGAGTTGACGCTCGCGAGAGGGGGCCGTAGGATCGCTCGCCAGCTGGGCTAAAAGTTTTCGAAATTTAAAGGATCAGGAGAGATAATCGCATGCCAGAAGTGATCGTTCGCAAAGGTGAGCCGGTGGACCGGGCCTTGAAACGTCTGAAGAACAAGCTCGACGCCGAGGGAATCTTAGAGGAAGTGCGTCGTCTGCGCGCCTTTGAGACTCCATCGCAGAAAACCCGTCGCAAGGCCAAGGCCAATGCCAAGCGGGGCCGCGCCAAGTTCCGTTTCAACCCCTCATAAGGCGGAGATTGATAAATTGCCGAATCGCCAGGCGCGACCCAGTCCGGTCAAGTCCCGCCGCTTCGAGATTTTGGCTTACGGCTGGCAGGCGAGGCCTAGGTGCATTCGCAGACGATCCGAAAGCCAAGATCGTTGCACGAATAGTTTGGCACATTGGATCCCCGCGTCGTCGTCCGTAGGCTGTTGAAACGCGACTTCCAGCTTCCTCCCCGGTAGACTCGTTTCGCTCCCGAGGCTGGTCCGCGCGGATTGGTTTT
>DASXDC010000069.1:0-15262 GCA_036490855.1 Chthoniobacterales bacterium | reverse complement strand
TCGAAGCCGATCCCGGCCGCGTCGCGCCGGGTGCAGGCGTAGAAGACGCGGTCGAGGCGCGCCCAATAGATCGCGGCGAGGCACATCGGGCAGGGCTCGCAGCTGGTGTAAATCTCGCAGCCGCGGAGCTCGAATCGGCCTAACGACCGGCAGGCCTCGCGGATCGCCATCACCTCCGCGTGCGCGGTCGGGTCGAGCAGCGGCGTGACCTGATTATGCCCGCGCCCGACGATTGTGCCGGCACAAACCACGACCGCGCCGAACGGACCGCCATCCTGCGCCATGCCTTGCCGGCCTAACGAGATCGCTTCGCCCATCCACCGCGCTCTTTGTTTAACGCTCTCGTCGGTCTCCGCTGCCATCGGGTCCATCTTGTAGCGTGCGCTCTTTCCGCGCGCCAGTCATCTGTTGGCCTGCGGCATGGCTCATCCGGATTGCGCCCCATTTCTTTGCCATTTGGCGGCTTTCCGTCCCGACTGGCGCCCGGCGAGAGGGTCGATACTGTCAATTTGGAACGAAAATGAACCTGCTCGCTTTCTTCGCTGAGCTGAGGCGCCGCAACGTCTATCGGGTGGCGGCGGCCTATGCGGTCGTGGCCTGGCTCCTCATCCAGGTCGCCACCCAGGTTTTTCCCTTCTTTGATATTCCCAACTGGGCGGTGCGCCTCGTCGTCGTCCTGCTCCTGTTGGGCTTCCCGGTTGCGCTCGTTCTGGCCTGGCTCTTCGAATTAACGCCGGAAGGGATCAAGCGGACTGATGAGGTAGCGCCTCACAAATCAATCCGGCACCGCACCGGGCAAAAGATTGTCGCCTTCACCGTCGTACTCGCGGTCCTCGCCGCCGGCCTTCTCGCCTACCGGTGGGTGCGGCCGGGCGCATCGGTCGATCGGGCACGCCCGGCGACTCCGCCGGCGGAGATTTCTGAGAAGTCGATTGCCGTCCTGCCTTTCGAGAATCTGAGCAGTGACAAGGAGAACGCCTACTTTGCCGATGGGATACAGGATGAGATCCTGGCCCGCCTCTCCAAGATCGCCGACCTCAAAGTCATCTCCCGCACTTCGACCCAGCATTACCAGACCGCGCCCGAGGACCTGCCGGCGATCGCGCGCCAGCTCGGGGTGGCGCACGTCCTGGAAGGAAGCGTGCAGAAAAGCGACGACACTGTTCGGGTCAATGTCCAACTGATCAAGGCCGCGAATGACTCTCATCTTTGGGCCGAGACTTACGACCGGAAACTGACCGATATCTTTGCGGTCGAGAGCGAAGTTGCAGAAGCAATTGCGAGCCAATTAAGGGCCAAGCTGACCAGCCCCGAGAAAGAGATTATCGCCGCCAAACCGACGAGTAACAGCGAAGCCTACGATGCCTATCTGCGCGGGCTGGCTTACACCCTGAAGACGGGCGGCATCACCCCGGCCAAGTCGCTCGGCGCCCAGCGCTACCTGAGAGAAGCGGTCCGGCTGGATCCAAAGTTCGCTCTCGCCTGGGCGCTCCTCTCCAACGTCGATGCGATCGGCTACATCACTCAAACTCTGCAACCGACCGCCGCCCTCCGCGAGGAAACGCGAATGGCCGCCGAGAGGGCCCTGACTCTCCAGCCCGACCTTGGCGAGGCCGTCATGGCGAAGGGTTACTATTACTATGGATGCCTGAAGGATTACGACAGCGCGGTGCGTTACTTCGAGCAGGCGAATAAGTCTCTGCCCAACAGCAGCCTTATCCCGGAGGCGCTCGCCTATGTCTTTCGCCGGCGCGGGCAGTGGGGCAGGAGCGAATCCTCCTTCAAGCAGGCGGAGCAGCTCGATCCGCGCAATACTGATCTGCTCACCCAGCACGTCCTTTCCTACGCCATCCTGCGGCAATTCCCGGCCGCCTTTCGGACGCTCGATCAGATCCTGAATATAACTCCGGACGACGTCGATACGATCGCGCTCAAGGCGGCGCTGATTCAAGCGGGAGGCGATTTGGCCGGCGCGTCGGCGTTGCTCGCGCCGCTTCGTCCTCCGGCCGACGATCCTTTTGCGCTCGAGACCCAAGCCTACGAGGCCATCCTCGAGCGTCGCCCGGAAGCCATGATTGCCAGGCTAAAGGAGGTAGTGGCCAGGCCCGATCCGGCTCTTGGTTACTTCAATGGTGAGCTGCGCTTTTGGCTCGGCTGGGCTGAGGAAGTGGCCGGCGACAAGGCTGCGGCGCACGAGAGCTGGGAAAAAGCGCAGGCCGAGCTGCAATCCTATCTCAAATCGCAGCCGCAGAATTTCGCGCTCCTCGATGACCTGGCCCTCGTCAGCATGAATCTCGGAGACAAGCCGGCCGCCTTCGACTTGGCGGAAAAGGCCGCGGCCGCAAACCCGGTGGAGAAAGACGCCATGTATGGCCCCTTCTCGATCGAGATCCTGGCCCGGGTGGCGGCGCGAATGAACGAGCCCGACCGCGCCCTCGCCGCCTTGGAAAAGCTCCCCTCGACTCCCTATCGCGGACCGCTGGTGTGGGTCCGGCCGCTGACTCCGGCGCTTCTCCGCCTCGATCCGACATTCGATTCGCTGCGGAACGATCCCCGTTTCCAAAAGCTCGCGGCCCGATTCGCCGCCCCGATCGCCATAAAGTAACTCCGACAGAGTGAGGCCGCGCTCGGTCGTGATGGAAGGAGGCGACAGCGCGAGAGCAACGCCTAACCGGCCGGATGCCAGCCCGGCGTCCTGCCTTCATCGACATCGTGAAGATCGACCCACGTCTGAATGTCGTCGCGGTCGCGCCAACCGAAGCGTTCCTTGGCCGCCTGCAGATCGGCGCTGCCCGCATCGCGCCAGCCGCGCTTGGCCAGGAACGCATTCCAGATTTCAATTTCCTCTTCATTCGGTCGCCGGCCGCGCTCGAAACACCACTGGAGAATTTCTTCGTCCGATCCGCCCTGCAGAGTACGCTGGGCGAGTTCATCGTAATCGACTCCCAAAAAGCGCGTGCAGCGCGAGTCGTAGAGATCGGGTTCATCGACCCCCACGCAATAGTCCGGCGGCAATTCCCTCGCGGCGTGGAGCCGAATCTTGTCCAGCATGCGCGCAAAATAAATCAGGCCATTGGTCTTCTGGTAATCGCTGCAGGGTGGCCGCATCTCGCGGAAGCTTCCGGCCATGTGTTAAGGTGTCAACACCCGGCTGGTAAAAACAAGGATGATGCTTTGGGCAGAGTAAAACGAAGAGGCGCGCCTGACAAAAAGCGCCGGCGCCGGTCGATCATCGCCTTCGAGATGATACGGCTCGACCGGTCGGCCGTCGAACCGCTCCATCAACAGCTTTATCGCCAAATTCGCGACGAATTGGTTTCCGGTCGCTTTGGCAAAAGCTCCTCGCGGCTTCCCTCTTCGCGCACCCTGGCGACTGATTTGCGTATCTCGAGACTTACAGTCAACCTGGCCTTCGCGAAGTTACACGACGAGGGTTATCTGCGATCCAGGCGCGGATCGGGCACCTTCGTCGCCGAGCCATTGCCGGAAACCTTTCTGAGCCCGCGGCGAACCAGCGGGCCCCCGCTCGCCGAACGACCTCCCAGGCTTTCGCAGCGGGTGAGAGACATTCCGGACAAGCGTGCTGGAAAACAGTTGGATTACGGAATCGCGGGCGCACCCGGGGTCTCCTTTGTTCCCGCCCTCGCCGCGCTCGACGAATTTCCGATTGAAATTTGGGAACGCCTGCGGGCGAAAATTCTGGCGAAAAGAGGCGCCCACCTCCTCCAGTACGCCTCGAGTCGCGGCGACCCCGATCTGCGCAAGGCGATTGCCGCTTATTTGTGCGACTATCGCGGGGCGCGCGGTCATGCCGACCAGATCATCATCACCGCGGGAACGCAGCAGGCGATGATGATTTGCGCCCTGGCGTTGATCAATCCTGGCGAGGTGGCCTGGATCGAGGACCCGGGGTTTTATCAGGCGCGCCGCGTCTTTGGTTTTGCGGGGGCAAAGGTCGTCCCGCGGCCAATCGATCGCGAAGGAATCGTGATCGCGCAACGCTCGAAGCAACCGACGCCCAAGATCATTTACGTAACCCCATCTCACCAGTTTCCTCTTGGGATGACGATGAGTCTGGCGCGACGCCGGGCCCTGATCGAGTTCGCGCATGAACACGACGCTTACGTCTTTGAGGACGATCATAACTCGGAATTTCGTTTTACCGGGCCGCCTCTCCCCTGTTTGCAGGGTCTCGATGACTGCGGACGAGTGATCTATGCCGGCACCCTCAGCAAAATCCTGTATCCATCTTTGCGCCTTGGCTACATCCTGGCACCGGAACAGTTAGTCGAGCCGATGATTAAGATCCGAGCGGTGATGGATCAACACTCGCCCGCGATCGATCAGGCCACGCTGGCGCGGTTCATCGCCGACGGTTACTTCCTCAGTCACATCAAGCGAATGCGACAATTGTATGCCGATCGGCGGGAATTTTTCATCGAGCAATTCGAAACGCTGCTCGGGAAATATTTCACCCTGCAAATGCCAGAGGCTGGTTTGCATTTTGTCGCCTGGCTGCGGCGGAAGGAAGACTTGCCGAGGATCACTCGGGTCTGCGCCGAGCTTGGACTCAGGCCTTCTCCGCTCTCCTCCTGTTTCATGAGACCGGAAACAAAACCGGCGCTCACCTTCGGCTTCGCAGCCTGGACGCGAGCACAACTTCGCGAGGGTCTGCGCAAACTTGCCGCTGCGCTCGCGGCGGCGGAGTAAAGGCTCGCGAGTTCCGCCGCCCGGTCGCAGACCGCTCTTAAGTGGTCTTATTCAAAACTGCGAAGTGGCTATTTCCGAGATCGCGTCAGCTTCCGATCATGGTTGAAACACCAACAAAGGAGTTAAACAACCATGAGAAGAAAACTAAGTTTCAAATCTTTCGGCGCTCATCTGATCGCGTTGCTCGCGACCTGTTGCGGCATGGCCGTCACGCAAGCCTCCGGCGAACCGGAGGGCTACACCGTCTACGCCCTCGACTCGCTCGGGGGAACGTCAAGTCTTGGCAACGGCATTAACAACCGGAGTCTCGCCACGGGCTATTCCAATCTGACCGGCAATACCAGCCGGCACGCCGTCGCCTGGCTGCGCGGAGACATGCGCGATCTCGGGACGCTGGGAGGTCCCAATAGCAGTGTCGTCTTCGCGGTCAAGGATGACAAAGGTATCGTGGTCGGTATCTCTCAAACCGCCACGCCCGATACGTCCGGAGAAATCTGGAGCAGCGGGTTCTTTTATCCCGGACCAAATAACGTTGGCTACGTGAATCTTGGCTTTGCCTGGGAAAATGGGGTCATGCGCGGCCTGCCTACGCTAGGCGGCATTCATGGCTTTGCCGCCGGCGTGAACAATCGGGGTCAGGCAGTCGGCTGGGCAGAGAACACCTGCCAGGATGGGACCTGTGTTCCGCCTCAGATTTATCAGTTCCGTCCCGTTCACTGGGATCTCAAAGATGGCGATCGCATCGCGGAATTTCCGCTCTTCGCTCCCGACGATACATCCGGCGCGGCGGTCGCAATCAATGACGTAGGCCAGGCCGTTGGTATCACAGGTATCTGCGATCAGGCGATCGGGCGTTACACAGCCAAACACGCGGTCCTTTGGGAGAAAGGCACCGTGACAGATCTGGGCAACCTTGGCGCCGAATTTTGGAATACTCCGACCGCGATCAATAATAGTGGAACCGTCGTTGGTTTCGCGGGCGACCCGGCCTTCCCGGAAGGCGACATCCTGCACGGATTCATCTGGACGAAGGCGACCGGGATTCAGCCGCTTCCTCCCCTGGCGGGCCGAACGCCGGAACACGTCGACAGTGAGCCCTATGGGTTGAACGACCAGGGCCAGGCGGTAGGTATCTCCTGCGACGCCGATTTCACTGATTGTCGAGGTGTCCTCTGGGAAAACGGCGTCGCGCACGACCTGAATGACCCGGACAATACTGGCTTCGTCGGTGTGATCGACCAGGCCAAGGACATTAACAACGCGGGACAAATCACGGGCCGTGCGATTGACCCCAACACCCTTGCCAAAGTGGCGATCGTAGCCGTCCCCGCGGACTAGCCTGCGACCGTAGTCGCAGTTGTAGCCGGGATCACCGATCCCGGCTACAACTGGCCGAGGGCGTGATCCAGCACCTCGAGAATGAAATCGGCATCCTGCTGGTGAATGCACATGGGAGGCGAGAAGCGGATCGTCTGTCCGTAGAGGCCGCCTTTGCCTAACAACAGACCGAGGTCCTTACAGGCTTCGAGGACTTGGGCGCATTCGGCTTTGGCCGGCTCTTTCGTGGCACGGTCTTTCACCAGCTCGATGCCTAACAAAAGGCCTTTCCCGCGCACGTCGCCGATAACGCCATGCTTGTCCTTCAGGCGCTGCAGACCGGCGGTGAGATGATTTCCCATCGCGAGGGCGTTGGCCTGCAGCTTCTCGCGCTCGATCACTTCGAGGACGGCTTTGCCCTGGGCGGAGACGACCGGGTTCCCGCCGAAAGTGTTGAAATGAATCCGCTGCTGAAGGGCAGCGGCGATCTTCGGCGTGGTCACGACCGCGCCTAACGGGCAGCCGTTGCCGATCCCTTTCGCCATGCAGACGATGTCGGGAATCACGCCCTGGGTCTCGAAGCCCCAATAGTGCGTGCCGGTGCGGCCGAATCCGGCCTGCACTTCATCCGCGATGCAGACGCCGCCGGCCGCGCGGACGTGCTCGTAGGCATGCTTGAGATAATCGTTAGGGAAAACGACGCAGCCGCCCACGCCCTGAATCGATTCCGCGATGAAGCCGGCGATCTGGCCCGGCGTCGCGTAGTCGATCAGGCTCCTGACATCGGCCGCGTAATTCTTTCCCGCCTCAGGATCGTCGTGCCCCCAGAGCCCGCGATAAGGGTCGGGCGTGATCGCGTGGTGCACGCCAAAGCTGTGCGGGACATTGAATTTCCAGGTGCGATGGGCGGTTAATCCCATCCCGGAAGCGTTCCCGCCGTGATAGGCATTGCGGAGCGCGATCATATCGTAGTTGCCGGTGTAGGCGCGCGCCATGAGGAGCGCGAGGTCGTTCGCTTCCGAGCCGGAGTTAACGAAGTAGCAAACCTTCAAATCACCGGGCATTTTCGCAGCCAGGGCCTCCGCGTACTGAGCGACCAGCGGATGAAGATAGATGGTAGTGGAATGCTGGAGGAGCGCGTTCTGCTCCTGCGCGGCGGCGACGACGTCGGGATGGCAATGCCCGACGCTGATCGTGACGATGCCGCCGAGCGCGTCGAGGTAACGCCGCCCGGTTTCGTCCCAGACGTATTGCATTCTGCCCTCCACGATCGTGAGAGGTTTCTGGTAGTAGAGGAATATTCCCGGGTTCAGGAATTCCTTCCGCAGGCGGAGGATCTCGTCCGGCGACGGGCCGCGATAAGGCTGCGGTTGATGGTTGAAGGGCGGCAGTTCAGGTCTTGGCATAGATGATCTCGTTAGGCGCGATCGGGCGCGATTTTTCGTCCGGCAAGGTAAAGGACGAAGGCGAGGGCGAAGCCGACGAACCAGGCATAATGATACAGGGAAAGGAAGAGCGGTGCGACCGCGGTCGGAGCGAGCAGTTTGATCGTGACGAGAAAGCCCGGGAGGTTGGGCAGAACGGCGAGGAGGAGAGCGCCGAGCGCGATCAGGCTAAAGCCGCCGGTGTAGCGATAGCGGCCGTGAGGATCGTAAAGATCTTCGACCACCAGCCGGCGCTTTCGATAGACGAAGTAATCCGCGATCATGATGCCGCCGATCGGGCCTAACAATGCGCTGTAGCCGATCAGCCAGGCGAAAATATAGCCGCTCGGATCGGCGTAGAGTTTCCAGGGGAACATCAGAATTCCGATGATGCCAGTGAGAATGCCGCCGCTTTTGAAAGTGATGAGGCGGGGCGCGAGATTCGAGAAATCGTTCGCGGGCGAGACAACGTTGGCCGCGATGTTGGTCGAGAGGGTCGCGATCGTAAGGGTGATGAGCGCGAGGAGGGCGAGGATCGGATTGCCGAAGCGCGCCATCAGTTGGACTGGATCCCAGATCGCCTTCCCAAAGACGACGACCGTCGCGCTCGTCACCGCGACCCCGATAAAGGCGTAGAAGGTCATCGAGAGCGGGAGCCCGAGTGCCTGCCCCGCAACCTGGTCGCGCTGCGATTTCGCGAAGCGGGAGAAGTCCGGGATGTTGAGCGAGAGCGTCGCCCAGTAGCCGACCATCGCGGTCAGCCCGGCGGTGAAGACAGGCCAGAATTCGCCTAACGATCTGAACTTCGAGGGCTGGGCGAAGATCGGTCCCCAACCGTGGGCGGCCAGCACCGCCCAGACGAGAAGGCCGAGGCCGGTCAGGATGAGAAAGGGGGCGGCGAAAATCTCCAGCCACCTGATTGAGTTCATCCCCTTCACGATGACGAAGATGTTGATCGCCCAGAAAAGGAGGAAGCAGAGGAATTCGCCTAACGAGATCCCGATCACCGGCAGGGCCGTCTTTTGCGCCGGATGGAATCCGAAGATAATCGCCGCCATTGCATAGATCGCCGCGCCGCCGATCCAGGTCTGAATTCCAAACCAGCCACAGGCGACGAGGGCGCGCATCAGCGCCGGGATATTCGAACCTAAGGTTCCAAACGACGCCCGGATGAGGACGGGAAACGGAATGCCGTAGGCGGTGCCGGGATGGGCGTTGAGCGTCATCGGGATGAGGACGATGAGGTTGCCGAGAAAGATCGTGAGGACGGCCTGCCGCCAGTTCATCCCCTGCTCGATCAGGCTGCTCGCGAGGGTGTAGGTGGTGATGCAGATCGCCATCCCGACCCAGAGCGCGGCGATGCTCCAGAGCGACCAGGTGCGGCCGCTCGCCGGGACGGGGGCGAGATCCCGGTTGCTCAGCGCGCCGGCCGGAAAAGATGAGCCTTCGTTAGGCGACGCGGACATTCGGCCGGGCATCCTGCCAGTCGCGGGGAAGAAAAGTCGAGCGCGCTTATTCCATCGAGGCAGCGAATAATTCTGTGTCGGTGCTGAAGCCCTGCTGGTCGATCCCGTTAGGCGCGGTGAAGAGCAGCTTGTTGCCGAGCACGGTCAGGTTGTTGATCCCGTAACCGAAATCATTTCCGGGCTCCTCGTAAACCAGCTCGGTTCGCTCCGCGGTGCCATCAGTCTCCCAAAGCTGGGTGCGGACGGTGAAGTGCGGATCATCCGGCACAATCGCGACGAAGAAAAGCCGGCCCCCGGCGACGGTGAACTCCTGCGGCGAAGAGCGGAGAGCGCCGGGATTGAGATCGGCGAAGAGCTGGGTGCCGGCCTCGGTTCCATCCGTCACCCAAACCTCGCTCCCATGCACACCGTCATCCGCGCTGAAGTAAACCCGCCCCTTATATTCGACCATGCCTAACGGCACCGAATCGCCCGTCGAATTGATGTCCTTCACCAGATAAGTTCCCTCCGCCGTTCCGTCGCTCCGGAAAAGCTCGAGCCCGTGCGTGCCATCGTCGGCGAGGAAAAGCAGGACATCGCGCGCGCCGCTCCGGTCGTTAGGCGAGGTGGCGGCGGTCTGCGCCGGCTGGAAGCGCGCGATAATCGGATACTGCGGCGTGGAACCGGACGCGCCGGGATTGATGTCCGCTACCTGCACCGTGTCGGCGTCCGTCCCATCTGTGCGCCACAGCTCGGTCCCATGCACGCCATCATCCGCGCTGAAGAAGACGAAGTGATTGTAGCGAATGAAATCGGTCGGCGTCGACGGATCGGGTCCGGGATTAATGTCCTTCACCCGAAACGTTCCCTCCGCCGTTCCATCAGTCCGAAATAACTCGCGATTATAAGTGGCGGTGCCGTCATGGTGATAGACGACCGAGTCGTCAGCCGCGAAATAGGTGACATCGCGCAGATCGGTAAACTCGATCGGGATCGACCATTCCGGGCCCGGGTGAAGATCGATGATGCGGCTCGTACCTTCCGCGGTGCCGTCGGTCTTCCAGGGTTCGAGGCCGCCTTCAGGATCGAGCGCGGTAAAAAGAATCGTGCTCGCATCCAGAGCGAAAAAATTGCCCGGCAAGGGCGGCCCGAATATGCCGCCTCCAACGAGCCCGGGATAAGTATCCGCGAGGAGCGTCGTGCCCGCGGCGGTGCCGTCGCTCCGCCAAGCCTTCGAACCAGTGAAATCAGCCGTATCGAAAGCATTGAAATAGAGCGCGCCGTTGACCGCCGCGATGCTGTCGGGAAAGCCGTTTACCGAGCCGGGGTTGAGATCGATCACCATTTCCGTTCCGGCGTCCGTCCCGTCGGTGCGCCAAAGCTCATAGCCGTGCGCGCTATCCGTCGCCCGGAAATAAGCGACGCCATTCAACTTCACGAAGGCCGCCGCATCGGAACCTTCCGAGCCGGGATTGATATCCTTCACCAGCTGCACGACCGGCACGCTTTGGGAAAAGGCCGGCGGAACAAAAAGAAGAGCGGCCCCGACGGTGAGCAACAGGCAGCCGCGCCGGACGATGAACAGTAAATCACGAGCGATGATCATCATCACGTCTTGCATCCCTCCGCCCGCATCGCAAGGCGCCGTCGACAGAATCACTTGGATCTCAGGGCGTCCTCGCTACCGGTTGCTCGATCTGTTCCACGCTCGGCTGCGACTCGCGAATCGAATTGCGCATCCCCTGGATCTCCTGTTGCGCGGCGACCGAGACTGGCGCCGGCGCCTCTGTCCACGCTGGCCCCATCTCGATTGAGAGAAAATAGAAGCCGGCGGGAATGAGATCGTGCAGACGATCAGCAAGATTCGCCGGAGGATTCGAGCCGCGCGAATTCCTCGAACGGATTCGTTAGGCACCCGATCGGCGTTGCGCCCGGCAGAGGCAGACTGCGGTGCAAATGGTCTGCGCTACTTTCGGCTGATCCATTATTTGCGCGGCGGGTTCTCTTCCGTCGCGCCAGGAAATTTATTTGGCAAGGGGAAGCGGAGCGGCGAATAGTTCGCACTTCGGGCCGTAGCACAGCTTGGTAGTGCGCTTGAATGGGGTTCAAGAGGTCGCGAGTTCGAATCTCGCCGGCCCGATGCCATCTCCCTCCTCACAGCCGCACCCGAGAGGCGGGACGCACCGCGTTACGCGGCCTGTCAATTCCGGGGAGCGAGATCGGCGACGATCTTTTCAAAACGCACGTCACCGCGGAGCGAATCCCAGTAAGGATGAAGTTTCAGATTGCCATAGCTGAGGCTGCTTGGAATTCGCAGCGTCGCGGCGATTTGAGCGAGGGCGAGATCTTTCTCCCCGCACCAGGTATAGATGACACAGAGATATTTCATCACCTCCGCACCGTCGAGGGCGTCCTTGGTCGTTGGCAGCATCTCGACCGCGCGGCGGCCTTCGCGCATCGCCTCATCCTTGCGCCCCAAGGCAGCGTCAATCAATCCCAGGACGGTGTAAACCGGACCGTAATCAGGTTGTTCGCGCGCAATCTTTTCCACTTCGGTGCGCGCAGCGAGGAAAGCAGTTTGGGCCGCAGCCTCATCACCTGTGGCACGAGCGGCCAGAGCTTCGCAGTAGACGCGCGGGAAATTGAGGTCCGTGGAGATTCCAGTGGCGGGGATGGCCGCGAGCGCGCGAGCGATGCCGGCTGGGTCGCGCTCACAGAGGGCAACGTAAAGCCATTGATCGGCAAGGTCGCTGGTGGAGTGCGGGTTCTCCGCCAAAAGGGTCTCGATCGTTTGGTGTAGCCGCCTGGTGTCAGCCCGCCATTCAAGATCGACCAAAGCGCGAGTGATCCGGTTGTCGAGATCACGCGGCGCGAAATCAAGCGCGCGGTCAAGTGCGGCAGCCATCGCACCAAAGTGCCGGAATTCCTGATAGCTGTAGGCGATCTGCTGGAGCAGGAAAACATTGCGCGGATCCAATTTGACCGCTCTTTGCAAGCTGCGCGCCGATTCGCTCCATAATCCCTGGCGCCGGTCGATGTAGCCAGCCAGCTCGAAGGCTTCTGAGTTATTGGGAAGCGCGGATTGAGTGTGCGCCAGCTCGGCGCGAGCACCGTCGTAATCAAGATGGCAACGGTAGAGGAAATTTGCCTTGGCCAGATGCGTCTCGCCCGCGTCCGGTCGCAGACGAATGATCGTATCCAGTGCGGCTTCCGCCAAAGCGAGACGGGCTGGTGTGTGATCAAATCCGAAAAAGTAAATGTAATTATGTGCCGCACCTAATTGGCACCAGGCGAGGTAAAATTTCGGATCGCGCTCGACGGCCTGGTCAAGCGCTTGAACCGCCTGAAACAATTTCTCGTTAATTTGCGCGTTGGAAACAGTCGCGAGGAGTGTCTTCCCGCGAATATAAAGGGCGTAAGCGGCCAGATCGTGAGTCGGCTGCTCCTCGGCGGCGGCTTTTTCCTGCGGCGAAACGGTGGCATGCAGTTGAGAAGTGACTCGTTGCAGGATGTCGCTTTGCACGCTGAAGATGTCGCTGAGTTCGCGTTCGTAGCTGACACTCCATAAGCGTGCTCCTCGACGAGCGTCGATTAGCCGTGCAGTAATTTGCGCTTTTTCACCGGCGCAACTCACTGTGCCTTGCAGGATATGGCCGGCTCCGAGACTTTGGGCGATCTCCCGCACGTTGCGCTGCTGGCCCGGAGCGTAGCTACTAACTGAAGTGCGGCTGATCACTCTTAGGTCCGCAACTTTAGAGAGCACCGTAATAACGTCGTCCTGGACGGCTTCGGCAAGAGACGCGCCTTGCTTCGCTTCACTACGGTCCTCGAAAGGAAGCACCGCGATATTCTTTTCCGGGAAGGAAGCTACATAAGCCGACTCGGCCGATGGTGGGGCGGTGATCTGCGGGGCCAGCCGGCGCGAAAGGCTCCACAACCCAAAGCTCAGCGCAAATGCGATCGCCAACAGGACAATGCCCCTCAAAGACGGCCACCGCCTCCATCTAAAAGGCGGTGAAAACGCCGCCGTCGGGGATAGTGCTTTCTGACCTGCTGCTTTCGGTTCGGCCACTCCGGCGGTATGGAGATTCATCGAATGTGTTGAGGTTCTTGATGAAGCGAAAGCAAGTGACGTTCCAACCAGGTTCGTACTTTGTGGCGGGCTTTTTTTGGGGAGAAGACTCAGAAATTTTTCGGTTGGGCTCGAATATAGCTTTGAAACACCCCCACCAAACTGCAATGCTCAACCTGCGCGACCGACCCATCCGTCAAAAGATCATGCTTGTGATCATGGTGATCTCGGGCGTGGTGCTGCTGCTCGCCTTCGGCGCGCTCTTCTATTTTCAGGCGTACACTCTGCGCCAGCAGGCCGCGCACGAGCTTGTCGTCGTCGGTGATATCACGGCGCATAATTGTGCCGCCGCCGTCATGTTCAAAGACGAGGACGCGGCTGCGCAAATCCTCTCGGGTTTAAAAACGATGCCAGAAATCGTCAGCGCGGAGCTGGAATCGATGGACCGGCAGCAGCTGGCTTTTTTTGGCGCGCTACGCGATGAGATCGAGATCAAATCAGCGCGGTCCCAGGAAGGCTTTCAGGTGAAGGGCAATCGCATCCTTCTCTCCCAGCCGGTGCTGCTCAACGGCAAGCGCGAAGGGACGCTTTATCTCCTGGCCGATTTGCACACCATGACCTCACAGCTGCTCCGGCTTTTCGGTGGGATTTTCGCGTTCGTTCTCGCCGCCTCGCTTCTCTGTGCGTTTGTCCTTTCCAGTCAATTCCAGCGCTTCATCACCGACCCGATTCTTCGATTGGCAGGCACGGCGCAGACCGTGGCGGAGCGAAAGGACTATTCGGTTCGCGCCTCGAAAGTCTGCGCCGACGAGGTCGGCACCCTGACCGACGCCTTCAATCAAATGCTGGCGCAAATCCAATCGCAGGACAGCGCGTTACACGGCGCCGCCGAGAAATTGCAGGAACAAGTCAGCGCACAGCAACGCGAGATCAGCGAGCGCGAACGCGCCGAAGCAGCACACGCCCGTCTCACGGCCATCCTGGAAGCGACGCCCGACATCGTGATCAGCGCGGATCCGGGCGGAACGCCATTTTATCTAAATCATGCCGCCCGCCAGCTTCTGGGTTTGGAGGGAGGCGCCGACGTCAGCGGATTGAAAATTCTCGACCTCCATCCTGAGTGGGCACGCGGAATCGTCTCGCAGGTGGGTTTTCCGGTTGCTCTGGAAAATGGATCTTGGGCCGGGGAGACGGCCATTCTCAAGCGCGATGGGGAGGAGGTTCATGTTTCGCAGGTCCTCATCGCGCACCGGAATTCCAAGCGCGGCGTGGATTATTTTTCGACCGTGATGCGCGACATGACCGAACGGCGACAGACCGAGGAAGCGTTGCGCATCTCGCAGCAAAAGTTACTCGAAACTTCGCGCCTCGCCGGGATGGCGGAGGTCGCCACCGGTGTGCTGCATAACGTAGGCAATGTGCTCAACAGCGTGAATGTCTCCGCCAGCCTGATGGTCGAGAAGCTTCGCCGCTCGAAGGCGCCAAAGCTCGTCCAGGCCGCCGCACTTCTCACCGGGCAAAACGGTAATCTGGCGGAATATATTACAAACGATCCGAACGGACAGAAGCTGCCGGGCTACCTGGCGAAGCTCGGGGAGTTCTTCATCTCCGAGAACACGGAGCTGCTTCAGGAAGCCGATCAGCTCGGGCGCAATATCGAGCATGTGAAAGAGATCGTAGCCATGCAGCAAAGCTACGCGAAAGTCAGCGGCGTTTTCGAAAATCTGCCCCCGCAAAGTCTGGTCGAGGATGCGATCGCTATGAATGTCTCTGCATTTGAACGTCACGGTGTGTTCCTCGAGCGGCGATTTTCAACCGTGCTGCCTGTGCGAGTGGACCGGCACAAGGTGCTGCAAATTCTTATTAACCTTTTTCGCAACGCGAAGTATGCACTCGATGAGTCGAAACGCAGCAACAAGCAGATCACGGTTTCCATTTTAGCCCCTGACGAGCAATGCGCGCATATCGTGGTGACCGATAACGGCATCGGTATTTCCCCGGAAAACCTGACTCGCATTTTCGCGCACGGTTTTACGACCAAACAAGAAGGCCATGGATTTGGATTGCACAGCGGCGCGCTGGCCGCGCGGGCAATGGGCGGCTCACTCTCCGTGGCGAGCGCCGGCGTCGGTCACGGTGCGACCTTTACCCTCTTGCTTCCCCTTGCCTCCGTCCCATCACACGCATGAAGTCGAAACCCACCACCCAGCCTCAGCCCGAGAATCGTCGCGTTCTGGTGATCGACGACAACCCGTCGATCCACGAAGATTTCCGGAAAATCCTCTGTCCGGCCG
>DASXDC010000068.1:0-13725 GCA_036490855.1 Chthoniobacterales bacterium | reverse complement strand
GGAAGCGGCGCTCCTCGTCGATATTTTATTGAATGGAATCAGCGCAGGGCGTTCGGCGCCCGCGAATCGGCAGAGACCACGGCACACCCGCAAATGAGCGAGCACGACGAAAACGACCACGATGGCGTCAGCGAAGTGCCCTCGCGCGACCGCCAGCCTAACGAAAAGCCGCCGGAGCGAGACAGGCGGGAGAGCGACGGAAAGGAGGACGAGAAGAAGCCAGAGGAGAAAAAGAACGACGAAGGCGAAGAGAAGGAGAAGAAGAAAGGGTCCGGCAAGCCGTCCAAGAAAGCGCTGATCATCGGAGGGATCGTCGTTGTGCTGATCGCAGTCGGAGGTCTCCTCTACTACCTGCACGCGCGCAATTACGTCTCGACCGACGATGCCTTCGTCGCCGGCCACGTCCATGAGATTAGCTCGCGCGTCCCGGGCACGGTCCTTTCCGTTTTGGTGGACGACAACGAAGCCGTGCACAAAGGAAACACGCTCCTCGCCCTCGATCCGCGGGAGTTCGATCTCTCCCTCGAAAAAGCGCGAGCGCAGCTGGCGCAGTCGCGCGCCCAGGCCCAGCAGGCGCAGGCCCAGGTGACTCAACAATCTGCCTCGAGCGCGCAAGCATCCGCCCAGCTCGAGAAAGCGATGACGGATTTTCAGCGCGTGACTTCACTCTATCAAAAAGACCTCAAAGCCGTCTCGAAAGCCGAGGTCGACACAAACAGTGCAGAGCTGAAATCGGCCAAGGCGGCCTTTGAAGCGTCGAAGGCGAATGAGACGTCCGCTCGCGCACAGCGGGAGGTGGCACAGGCCGGAGTGAAGAATGCGGAGGCGGCGGTGCACGACGCGGAATTGCAGCTCACCTTCACCACGATCAACGCACCCGTCGATGGTTTCGTCGCGAAGAAAACAGTCGAGAGCGGACGCCGTCTCCAGCCAGGTCAGGCGCTGATGGCCGTCGTCGAATCTGATGTCTGGGTGGTGGCAAACCTGAAGGAAACACAGATGGCTGAGGTGAAAATTGGGCAGGCGGTCACGATCGATGTCGACGCGGTTCCGGATCATGAATTCAAGGGACGCGTCGACAGTTTCCAGCAGGGCACAGGTGCGGTTTTCGCGCTGCTCCCGCCTGATAATGCGACGGGGAATTTCACGAAAATCGTCCAGCGCGTTCCGGTGAAAATCGTTTTCGAACCGGACAGCATCCGAGGTTATGGCAACCGACTCGTGCCCGGTCTTTCAGTCGCGCCGACGATCGATCTGCGGAGTCGTTAGGCGAGATGAAGACGGTTCCTCTGCGCGTCGGACCTTCTCAGGTTTTGCTCATCGCGGCTGCGATTCTTCTCTCGGCCTGCGTCGTCGGGCCGCGCTACGGCGGACCGCCAAGGGCGGAAAAGGAGGTGCCGCCGGCCTTCAAGAATCATTGGAAAGTGGCCGAACCGGCCGATGCGACAACCCGCGGTCGATGGTGGAACGTCTTTCGCGATCCGATCCTGGATCAGATTGAAGAGCAAACCATCGCCGGTAATCAAGGCCTGCGGATCGCGGTGGCGCGCATCTCGGAAGCGCGCGCGCAGGCGCGTGTCGCGGCGGCCGACTTCTTCCCGACCCTCGACGTCAATGCGCGTGCGATGCGAGAGCGCACATCAAACACCCTCCCTTTCCAAAAAGGCGAACTCATCGGCAGCAATCCCTTTGGCAGTACGACGGCCGGCGAAGACACACCGACCGTCATCAGCACACAACCGCTCACGACAATTCAAAATGACTTTCGCGTCCCGGCGGAGTTGAACTGGGAGATCGATCTCTTTGGCCGCGTCCGGCACGAATACGCCGCGGCGCGCGCGTTGGCGGAAAGTCAGGTGGCTGATTTGGAGGCGATGCGGCTGAGCGTGACGGCGAATGTCGCCGCCACCTATTTCATGCTCCGCGCGCTCGATGCGGAACTCGATGTTCTCGATCGAACCGTGAGCGCGCGCCAGGATGCGCTTCGGATTGCGTCGGAACGGCTGCAGGCTGGCCTAACGAGTGAACTGGATGTGACCCGGGCCCGGGCCGACCTGGCAGCGGATCAGGCGAGCGGATTCCAGGTGCAACGTTCCCGGGCTGAGATGGAGAACGCCCTTGCGACTCTGATTGGACGACCGGCGAGCGAATTGCAAATGCCGCGCCGCCCACTGGCCGGAGTGAATCCGCGCATTCCGGTTGGACTGCCAAGCGATTTGTTGGAACGCCGGCCGGACATCGCGAGCGCGGAACGGATGCTGGCGGCCGCGAACGAGCGAATCGGCGTTGCGACGGCGGCTTTCTTTCCGCGTATCCGCCTAACGGGCGCAGGCGGTTTTGAGAGCGCCGATATTGGTTTGCTCTTCAACGCCGAAAGTCGCTTCTGGCAGATTGGGCCGAGCGTATCATTGCCGATTTTCGAAGGCGGCCGCAACGTTGCGAATCTGCGGGCGGCGCGTGTGCGCTATGAGGAAGCGCTCGGCCAATATCGCAAGCAACTGCTCGTCGCCTTCCAGGAAGTGGAGAACGCGCTGGTCGATCTGCGTACTCTTAGCGGGCAGGCGGAAGCGCAGGCGCGTGTCGTCACAGCAGCGCGCCGCGCTTACGATTTAAGCCAGCAGCAGTATCAGAAGGGAGCGAGCAATTATCTCGATGTGCTCGACGCGGAGCGAACGCTCCTGCAAGGCGAGCGGGCGCAGACGGCGCTGCTCGGTCAGCAAATGCAGGCGACGGTGCAGTTAATCAAGGCACTCGGGGGCGACTGGGGTTAACGAGGAGCGGCATGGCGGAGCAAGAAAAGCAAGTCACGCTGCAGTGCTGGATCGCGGTTCTCGGAACCATGCTCGGCGCCTTCATGGCCGTCCTCGACATCCAGATCACAAACTCGTCCTTGCGCGATATCACCGGCGGGATCGGCGCGACAATCGACGAGGGCTCGTGGATTTCGACCTCTTACCTGATCGGCGAGATCGTTACGATTCCGCTCACCGCCTGGCTCTCGCGCATCTTCGGCGTCCGCTGGTATTTGTTAGGCAACGTCATTCTGTTTCTCGGCTTTTCGACGCTCTGCGGCATCTCGCACAGTCTCGCCGCCATGATCATCTTCCGCGCTGCGCAGGGTTTCACCGGCGGCGTCATGATCCCGATGAGCTTGACGGTGCTCCTGCAATATCTGCCGAAGAGCAAGCAGCCGGTCGGCTTCGCCCTCTTCGGCATGACCGCTACGCTCGCGCCCGCGATCGGTCCGACGATTGGCGGTTATCTCACCGACAGCTTTGGCTGGCCGATGGTCTTTTACGTCAACTTCATTCCGGGCGCGCTCATGATGGCGGCGATTCTTTACGCGATCGAGGCCGAACCGATCAACCTGGGCCGGTTCAAGAATGGCGACTGGTGGGGCATCGCCTGCATGGCGATCGGGCTCGGCTCGCTCATCGCGATGCTCGAGGAAGGGCAGCGCAAGGATTGGTTCGGAAGCCGGTTCATCCAGGGCTGCGCGCTTCTCGCTGCCATTTTTATTCCGATCTTCATCCTCATCGAGTGGTATCGCGACGAGCCCTTCGTCAATCTGCGGCTCCTGCATTATCGCAATCTCTGGGCCGGCTCGGTCGTGACTTTCGGAATGGGATTCGCCCTCTACAGCAGCGTCTATCTTCTCCCGCTCTACCTGCAGTCGGTGCAGGGTTATAATGCCTATCAAACCGGTCTCACCCTGATCTGGATCGGGCTGCCGCAGCTTCTCATTTTTCCCTTCGTCCCAATCTTGATGAAGAAATTCGATCTGCGCCTGCTCGTCTGTTTCGGCATTCTAATTTTTGCCGCCAGCTGCTTCATGAATATCAGCATGTCGCCCGATTACGCCGGGCCGCAGTTCTTCTGGCCGAACATCGTTCGCTCGTTAGGCCAACCCTTCACCATTGTCCCGCTCTCCGCCCTCGCCACCTCCATGCTCTCGCCGAGGGAATCGGCAGATGGCTCCGCCATTTTCAACATCGCCCGCAACATCGGCGGCTCGGTCGGGATCGGCCTCGTCTCCACCATCATCACTCGCCGCGAGCAGTTTCATGATTTTCGAATCGGCGAATCGGTCACCTCCTACAGCGTCTCGACCCAGAACAGCATCTCTTCCATTTCTGCTCGCTTCACCACCCTCGGCGCCGGTCCGGAAGAAGCAATGAAGCGCGCGTATGCCGCGATCCAGCACGAGATTCAGAAAGCCGCCAATGTCATGGCGGTCAACGACGCCTTCATGCTCATCGGCTTCTGTCTTCTCCTCGGTGGCGCGATCGTCTGGATCTGCAAAAAGACCGAAGCGAAGGCCGCCACCGCCCATTGAACCGCCGCTCTCGTTAGGCGATTCGTCGCTTGCGCTTCCACCCGCCGGACCTATAGCTTTCGCGGAATCGCCATCCCGTGAATCCCGCGCCAAGCAATTTCCTCGTCACCGGTGGAGCCGGCTTCATCGGCTCGAATCTCACCCTCGCCTTGCAGGATAAATTTCCCGAGGCGCGCCTGACGGTGATCGACGATTTTCGCTCTGGTGATTTCAAGAATCTGCGCGGCTACCGAGGGGATCTCGTGGCGGCTGATCTGGCCGCGCTCGATTGGGATGCGCAGTTTGGCGAGGAAAAATTCGACGGCATTTTTCATCTCGCCTCCATCACGGACACGACCGTGCACGATCAATTTCCACAAGTGCACGACAACGTCGAAAGCTTCCGCCGTCTGCTCCATTTCGCGCAGCCGACGCGCACCCGGGTCGTTTACGCTTCCTCCGCCGCGACCTATGGCGCGGCCAGCGGCGTGAACCGCGAAGCGAACGAAGCGGCGCCCGCGAACGTTTACGCGTTTTCCAAAGTGATCATGGACAACCTCGCGCGCCGTGCGGCGGCGGACGATCCAGCCTGGAAAATTATCGGGCTGCGTTACTTCAACGTTTACGGTCCGCGCGAAGCGCACAAGGGCGTGCCGGCGAGCATGATTCTGCATCTCTCACGGCAGATGAAGGCAGGAAAGCGTCCGCGCATTTTCAAGCACGGCGAACAGAAACGTGATTTCGTTTACGTGAAGGACATCGTGCAGGGTACGCTGCGAGCGCTGGAAGCGGGAGAGAGAGGGATCTACAACCTCGGCTCCGGCCAGGCGCGTTCCTTCAACGAGTTGATCGCGATCCTGAACAACTCGTTAGGCACGGATTACGAACCGGAATATTTCGATAACCCGCACGCCCATTATCAAAATCACACCGAAGCCGACCTGAGCGAGGTGCGGAAGTCGTTAGGCTACGAGCCGCAGTTCCCGCTGGAAAAAGGCGTGGCCGATTACATGCGCTGGTTGGACCCCGCCTGATCAAAATTGCCCAAGCCATGAAAGCCAAACGACGCTCCAGAAGCCCGGAAGAGATCAACGCTGCGCTCGCGGCCAAAAAAGGTCCGATTTCCAAATTCATCGCGAACAATTATCGCCACTTTAACGCCGCCGCATTGCTCGACGCGGCGAAGGGATACGAGGCGCACCTCGCCGCCGGTGGCAAGATGTTGATGACGCTCGCCGGCGCGATGTCGACCGCCGAGCTCGGCATCTCACTGGCGGAGATGATCCGTCGTGACAAGGTGCACCTGATCGTTTCTACCGGCGCGAACCTCGAGGAGGATATCTTTAATCTCGTCGCGCACGATCACTACGAGCGCGTGCCGCACTACCGGCAGCTCACGCCACAAGACGAGCAACAATTACTCTCCCGGCACATGAATCGCGTGACCGACACCTGCATTCCGGAGATGGAAGCGATGCGGCGCATCGAGAAGGCGGTGCTGGAAGAGTGGATCGCGGCCGACCGCGCCGGCGAGCACTATTTTCCGCACGAGTTTATCTACAAGATTCTGCGCAGCGGTAAGCTGAAGAAGAGCTATCAGATCGACCCGAAGAATTCCTGGATGATGGCGGCCTCTGAAAAAAATCTGCCGATCGTCGTGCCGGGCTGGGAAGATGCGACGCTTGGCAACATGTATGCCGCGGCGGTCATCCGCGGCGACGTGAAGGACGTGCACACCGTGCGGACGGGCATCGAATATATGACCTGGCTCGCGGAGCACTACACCAAGAACGCGGAGAAGCTGCGCAACCGGGAGGGCTCGATCGGCTTTTTCCAGATTGGTGGCGGCATTGCCGGTGACTTCCCGATCTGCGTCGTCCCGATGCTCCACCAGGATCTCGAGCGAACCGGAGTGCCGCTGTGGGGTTACTTCTGCCAAATCAGCGATTCGACGACGAGCTACGGCAGCTACTCTGGCGCCGTGCCAAACGAGAAAATCACCTGGGGCAAGCTGGCAGCTTCCACTCCGAAGTTCGTGGTCGAAAGCGACGCCACGATTTGCGCGCCATTGCTTTTCGCCTGGGTCCTCGGGCAGTAGGAAATCCGACGAACGAGGCGCTTTCCTGAGCAGATCGGGAACTGCGCGACTTGTTGTCGTTAGGGCAAGCGCATCGCCTGTCGCCCCACTATCCTTCCCAAAAAAACTCGGTTGGCCGCTCCATCTCTGCCGCGAGGCTGCGATGGACGGGACAACCGAGCGCGGTCCTCTCCAGCAGCTCGCGTTGCGGATGGTCCGGCGGGAGCGGCAGGTGCACCTCGGTCGTTAGGCGACCAATCCGGCGCGGATCGTTCGTCATTTCTTTTCTCACCTGCACCGTCATTCCTTTTAGCTCCACCTGTTGTCGCTCGGCGACGATCGCCATCGTGGTTGCGATGCAGGTGCCGAGCGCGGTCGCGACCAGATCGGTTGGCGAGAAGGATTCGCCCTGGCCCTGGTTGTCGAGCGGCGCATCAGTCGCGAGCTGCGTAGCAGAGGGGCCGTGGGTCGCGTTACAGTGAAGCTGTCCGGTATAATCGATCGAGATCTGAACCATCCCGCAGCATCGGACGCGGCGGTGATGTTGGCAAAACCAGTCTCTGCCTAACGACCATTCCCGAGCCGCGGCGCCTCCTCCAACCTGTCGCGATGCTGGCTGAGTTCCATCCGAAAGACAGCGGTCAGCTCGGGGTCGTGCAGAATGTTGAGATCGGAATTATGGGCCGGATTATCATCGTTCTCCCAGCTTTCGTTCCACCAGGAGAAGCCGATGATGGCGGGCCAGCGCTTCGAAAAAAGATCGTCGAGCGCCGCTCGCGCCCACTGCGCCGCCGGGATTTTGCGATTGTGAATGTCGCAGCCAAATTCCGCCACGATGATCGGTTTGCCGGGGGCCAGTCTCGTTAGGCGTGGATAAACCTGATCGATTTCGTCGCGGAAGCGATCGATCTCGAGGCTGCGCGGGGTGAGCGCACCGTAGGCGCTCAGCGCCAGCCAGTCGCAGTAGCTCTGCCCGGGAAAATACCGTTCCAGCCGATTCCAACGTGCTGCCGGATCGTCATCCCAGTTCACGTGCCAGACCGATTGCAGATTGCCGGCGCCTGCCGCGCGCAACAGGTCGACGATGTGACGATAAGCCTGCACATAAAGCGCCGGGCCGTTTGCACGGCCGTTCCATCTCGCATTCCAGGCGAACCATTCGCCGTTCGGCTCGGTACCCCATTCGACGAGAATTGGACTGCCGAACGCGCGCGCCCCGACCGCCCAGCGGCGGAGATCTGCATCAAACCGGCCGGCGCAGATATTCGTTAGGCTAAATTCCTTCTCCGCGTGCCGCTGGTCGAGATCGGAGCGGAGCATGAGACGGATATAAGGAACTTTGCCTAACGAGCGAATCCACTCACAGGTCTGGCGCGGGAAGGCGCGCGATTCGAACCAATTATCCGAGAAATAAACCCAGGTCGTCTTCGCGCCGGTCGCCAGCTCAAAGCGTTTGACGTCGGCGGCGGTGAGGTTGTGCTCGTTCGCATCATCGCTTCCCGGCGTTGGTGCGCTGTAGAAAATCCCCTCGTAAAGCTTCCCGGCGGTCGGCGGAAGCAGCCCGGTCGATTTTTGATCCGCGAAGACTGTCCCGGCTGCGAGGACGAGGAATGCGACGACTCTCTTCAGCTTTGTCCGAGCCAGATGAGCCCCGCGATTGCCACCAGAATATAGGGCACGAGCGAGGCGGCACCCGGATAATCTTTCGCCATTCGCTGACCAAAAAAGAGCGCGAGCAAGGCAAGACCGGCCAGGACCGCGCCATAGAAAGCGATTGCCGAGTCGCGCCGGATGAGGACGAGAACGCATCCAACCGCGCTCAAGGCGCCGGCCGCCAACTCCAGTAGCGTAATGACGCTGAGCAGCGCGCCGACCATTCCCGCGAGTGGGCTCTTGGCGAAATGTCCGGTTAGCCATTCCAGATTTCCCCGCCGATCGATCATTTTGTCGATACTGGATTGGAGGAAAAGGATTGCGAAAAAAGCCGAGATCAAAGCCTGGAGAACAAAGATCGCGCCGCCGGAAGAATGGAGAGTGGACATGGGCGGAGTCTACACCGCACGTCAATTCCTCTTTCCATTGCCGGGACGCACCCAAAAATCGCATCTCGTCCGGTTTAAGATTGATTGGCGCCGCTTCAGCGCAGGCGCGATTTCGGCCCGGCACAACGGGTCAACAATGCTCTTGCGCGAGAGAAGTCGCTGGACATTATTGCTGTCCGCAATTTTCGGCTGCGGGTGTAGCTCAGTGGTAGAGCACCTCCTTGCCAAGGAGGACGTCGCGAGTTCGAGTCTCGTCACCCGCTCCATCTCGTCAGGCAACGCATTGCAAGCGCGCGTTTCCGATCGCCAATTTTCACCGGCGAAAAGATTTGTCTTTCCCAGAAGGGACGTGGAAGATCGCCGACCGTGCGGGCTTCGCCTCCAGATCGCAGGCAGTTCCTCCGGCTCCTCGGTGGCGCGACCGCCACTCTTCTCGCGCCCGGCTGGCTGCGGGCGGCGGAAACGCTCTCGCCCGACGTCGTTAGGCTGTCGATCCTCCACACCACCGATCTGCACGGTCACATTCTGCCGACTGTCGACTATGGCGGCCGTCCCGATCTTGGCGGCTTTGCCCGCTGCGCGACGCAGATCGATCTCTGGCGGCGGGAGAATCCGAATTCGCTCCTGCTCGACATCGGCGACGTTTATCAGGGAACGCAGTTTGCGTTCAGCGATCAGGGCGGGCTGATGATCGACCTCTTCAATTATCTGCGTTACGACGCGTGGATCGTCGGCAATCACGAGTTTGATTGGGGCGTCGATCCATTTCTCCACGCGGTGGCGCGCTCGCGAATGCCGGTCCTGGCGGCCAACACCATCCTCGAGGGAAAAACGGCCGGCAGTTTCGATCAACCGAATCATCCTTTCGCGAAGATCCGTCCATTCATTCTTCGGGAAATCGCCGGGATCAAAGTGGCGGTTGTCGGCCTAACGACGCCGGGTATGCCCTTCTGGTTTCCGCCCCGCTTCACCGCAGGGATGGAATTTCACGATCCGATCGAGGCCGCCCGCGCGGCGGTGCGCCACGCGAAGTCGTTAGGCGCGGATGCGGTCGTGCTCGCTGGCCACATGGGGTTGAAGGAACGGGCGGGCGGGGATGATTTCGCGAATCGCGCCCTTTCTCTCACCGCCGAATTTCCCGAAGCCGCCGTTTTCATCGCCGGTCACACCCACCAGGCGATCCCGAGTCGCCTAACGAACGGCGTGATCCTGACGCAGGCCGACCATTTCGGGATTCACGTCGGTCGGGTCGACCTCCTCTTCGACCGCAACTCGAAGAAGCTGCTCCATCAGGAAGCCCGCACCGAGTGGATGGACAACCGCATCTCTTTCCATCCGGTCGTCCTTCACCGGGCCCAGCCGCAATTGGATGCCGCTGCCGCCGTTCTGGCCGAGCCAATTGGTGAACTTACCGACACCCTGAGCGCGCGAGCCCATCCCGGCGAGCCGAGCCCGATCGTCGGCCTGATCGCCGCGGCGATCGCGGAAGCGCTCGGCGAACGCGGCCTAACAATCGACGGCGTTTTGCATGGTTTGTTCGACGACCATGCATTCAAGAAAGGGCAAAAAGCGATCGCCGATGTTTGGACAATTCTGCCTTACGAAAATTTCCTCGTGACAGCCGAATTAGATGCCGTCGCGCTTCGGGTCGTGATGGAGGAAACCTTCCAGGTCCGCGAGCGCCGCAGCCTGGCGGGGTTTCGTTTTGAGGTAGCTGGTGAAGGCAGGAATCGTCGCCTAACGAACCTCCGGCTGGCCGATGGCCGCCCGCTCGATCCGGCCCGGCGTTATCGCATTGCGATGAATAGCTTCGATGCCAGCAGCGCCGGCCATCGTTTCATGAAGCTGCGCGAGATACTCACTCGGCCGGAGGCGCACCTTACTCTTCAAGCGGTGCAAACCCGCGACGCCCTCATCTCCTATTTCCGCCACCACAAAATCATCCATCGCCGGCTCCTGGCGCCTATCTTTTCGGAAACAGCATAAGCGAATTGAGCCGTCGCGATCTTTTGTGCTTCACTGGCAAACTATGAGTTCGCGCCCAATACCGCGGATTTTAGTTCTTCTTTTCGAGGATGCTTCGTTTTGGCGCTTTGCGGATTTACCGGCCTGCTAGAGTCGGGCGTGCTTTCCAAAGATTTCTTTGCGACCGATCCTCTCGCCTGCGCAGAAGCCCTGATCGGCAGCGAGCTCATCTGGGAGAAATGCGCCGGAATCGTGGTCGAGACGGAGGCGTATCTGGTCGAGGGCGACGAGGCCTGCCACACCTTTAAACGACCAAGCGCTCGCGAATTCGTTAGGCGGAACCAGGCCGGAGCCTCCTACATCTATTTCAATTACGGCGTGCACTGGATGCTGAACGTGCTCGTGAAAGGCGGGCCGCGCGATGGACTGATCCTCATTCGCGCGCTGGAGCCGCGCCGCGGCCTCAACCTAATGCGAAAACGCCGCAGAGTGGAAGATGTTCGGCGGCTGTGTTCCGGCCCCGGCAAGCTGACCCAGGCTCTCGATATCACCAAGCGGGATCACGAGATCGATCTCTGCGCCGACCCGGCGCGCAGCTTCCGCGCCCGACCGAACGAGCCAATAGAAGTCGTGACTGATCCCCGCATCGGGATCAGCCGGGCGAAGGACTTTCCATGGCGCTTCACGCTCCGGGGAAGCCCGTTTCTCAGCGTCCCGGTGCGGAGGCCGGTCTCGCGGCGTTGACCGCTCCCGCCTTCACGGCGACTTTACGCGTTCGATGAACGGGAAAAAAGAACGCGTCCTGCTCGGCATGAGCGGCGGGGTCGATTCCAGCGTCGCCGGCTACCTGCTGCGCGAACGAGGTTATGACGTCGTCGGTGTGACGATGAAGGTTTGGCCGCAGGATTGCACCTCGCGGGCGGAGGACAAATGCTGCGGTCCGCAGGCGATCGTGGATGCGCGCGGCGTCGCCCACTCGTTAGGCATTCCCCACTACGTAGTCGATGAAGCGGATCAGTTCGAACGCGTCGTGATCGATTACTTTTCCAGCGAATACCAGGCCGGACGGACTCCAAACCCCTGCGTGATGTGCAATGAAAAACTGAAATTCGGCAGCCTCTGGGAGAAAGCTCGCGCCCTCGACTGCGATTACATCGCCACCGGGCACTACGCGATCATCGAGCATCAGCCCGGGCGCGCCACCCTGCGCAAGGGGATCGATCCGCGCAAAGACCAGTCCTACTTTCTTTTCAGTCTCCGGCAGGGACAGCTGCAGCGTGCGCTGACACCGTTAGGCACGATGGCGAAGCCCGAGATTCGCGCGATCGCGCGGTCGTTAGGCCTGAAGGTGGCCGACAAAGAGGACAGCCAGGAAATCTGCTTCGTGCCGGGAAACGACTACAAGGCGTTTCTGCGCGGACATCTCGAAGTCGGAGAATTCCATCGCGGCGGAATTTACGATCTTTCCGGCAACTTCATCGCTGAGCATGAGGGTATCGAAATGTTTACCATCGGTCAGCGGAAGGGCCTGCCAGGCGGTTCGCCGCGTCCGCGTTATGTGGTCGATATTGATCCGGCCACCAGCCGCGTTTTCGTCGGCGACGCGGAGGATTTGCTGGTCGAGGAATTTGAGATCGAGCGCATCAATTGGTGCAGTCATCCGCCTAACGAGAATGCCGTTCCGGTGACGGTCAAGATCCGCTACAGCCATCCCGGGGCCGCCGCCACGCTCATTCCCGGCGAGGACGGCCGCGCGACGATCCGGCTGCGGGAGGCGCAGAAGGCGGTGACACCGGGGCAGGCGGCGGTTTGTTACGACGGCGATCTCGTGGTCGCAGGCGGCTGGATTTGTCGCCCTGCACCGGTCGCTGCCTTGGCCTAACGACACCACGATGGACGAAGAAGCTCTCCTCGTCCTGAGCACGTTTCCCGATCCTGCGACGGCCCGCCGCATCGCGCGCCAGCTGGTGGAGGAATCTTGCGCGGCCTGTGCCAACATCATTCCAGCCGTCGCCTCGATCTACCGCTGGGAAACAAAAATCGAGGAGGCAAGTGAGGTGCTTGTTCTTTTTAAGACAACTTCCGCTCGTTATCCGGCGCTGGAATCGACGCTGCGCCGACTCCATCCTTACGCCGTACCGGAAATCGTTGCCTTGCCGATCGAGCGCGGTCTGCCGGATTATTTGCGCTGGGTTGGCGAAAACTGAGGGGCTTAGAGAAACGAAAAATGATCATTCGCGAAAAAGAGCCGGCTAATCTCGAGATGCCATTCGACAAGCTGGATGGCTTTATCACGCCTAACGAGCAGTTTTATATCCGGTCGCATTTCGCCGTTCCGGAAGTGGAAGCGGCCAACTGGAAGCTCCAGATCGAGGGGGCGGTGGAGAATGCGCGCTCCTGGAGTTTCGATGAGCTGAAGGCACTCCCGGCAACGAAGATTCCCGCGACCCTGGAGTGTGCCGGCAACAGCCGCGTCTTTCTCGTCCCGAAGGTCAAGGGAACGCAATGGGAGCTGGGAGCGATCGGGAACGCGGAGTGGACGGGGGTGTCGTTAGGCGAACTTCTCCGCGCCGCGAAGCTAAAGGAGGGCGCGCTCGAAGTGATCCTGGAGGGAGCGGACGCCGGCGCAATCAGCGAAGCGCCCAAGCCCGCCGGAAAAATTCATTACGCGCGGAGCGTTCCGTTAGGCAAAGCGCGCCACGACATTCTTCTCGCCTACGCGATGAATGGCCAGCCGTTACCGCCGGCGCATGGTTTTCCGTTGCGAGCGATTGTGCCCGGCTGGTACGGGATGGCGGCGGTAAAATGGCTGCAGCGCGTGATCGTGACCGATCGGCCCTATCTGGGTTACTACCAGACGGTCGATTACGCCTTCTGGCAGCGCGATGCCGCCGGTGTGCGCCTGGTGCCGATCACCGAAATGCAGGTGAAATCGGCCATCGCGCGGCCGGGGATGAACGAAGTGATCGCGGCCGGAAAGTGCTACGAAGTGGCCGGCGCGGCGTGGACGGCGGAGGCAGAGATCGTGAAGGTGGAACTGAGCGTAGACGGTGGAAAATCGTGGGAGACCGTCTCGTTAGGCAAAGAGACGGCGCGCAACTGCTGGCAGCTTTGGGAATACAGCTGGACGGTCCCGCAGGAGAGTGGACGACGCATTTTGATGGTGCGCGCGACTGATTCGCGCGGTCGCAGTCAGCCGATGGAACGCGACCCCGACCGCGGCAGTTACGAAATCAATCACTGCCTGCCGATCGAAGTCGAAATTCGTTAGGCGGCCGCCTCGTCTTCGAGGTGGGCCCAGTCGATCTCGACCCGTTGCCGGCGCG
>DASXDC010000067.1:0-9128 GCA_036490855.1 Chthoniobacterales bacterium | reverse complement strand
ATGGCGAATGCCCACACATTCGACGGCGAGAGCGCGACGATCCCAAAATTGCTGTAGTCGGGATTCACGACCACGGGCGCTATCAACTGCACCGTCCAGGACGTGCCGTCATAGTGGCAGATGATCGGCCGAGAATGTACTGCCGACGGCCCAGGCGTCCTTCGTCGATATGGCTGCGACGCTGTAGAGCGTGATGCTCTGGTTCGGGAGCGAAGGCGCATCGACGACCGACCACGCGGAACCGTTCCAGTGCTCGACGAGTGGTGGGGCGAAGTCGCCCCCCTCTGCTCCGACCGCCCACACGTCGGTCGGACCGGTCGGGCTCACCCCATACAGGTAGTTGCCGACACCCGAGTAATTAGGGTTCGGAACCTTCGCCCAAGCGTTCTTGCCCGAGTGCTCAAGGGGATCAAGCGTGCAAGAGCTAATCCAGCGGCAAAACCAGACCTAACGATAACTCGGCTAATTCGGATCATAATTTTTCTCCTCAGTAGTTTTCTTAACTCCTATCGAAACGTAAATTGCCTCTAGCTCTATTGAATCGCACCCAAGGGGTCGAGCAGATGCGGCTGCTAAAGCAGAAGCGAAGCGTTTATCGTAACAGAATTGGTGATGAACAAATCGTCAGCCTTTTCGACTGCCGCTCAACGCGCGTCATGCGATGATTGCGAGGAGGAAGCCCGATTTTGGCTTGCCCAAAGCCGACGGTGGCCTCGAGAAAGGCGCGATCTGGGACAGCGCCGACATGAATGCGGAAGCGAAGAGGTGCAAATGAGCTGGCGCGGAGGTAGACAAAGTTTCTACTCAATGAGGGCCGATCAGCTGACCCAACGGTTTTGTTACGATTTCCCGTTGCCGTTGCAAGAAAACACCCTTTCCCAGGCATCCATGCTCGGAACATGGAGCGATTCAGCGACGGTTTAAGATAAGGAGAAAATATGTGCGCTTTTTTGCAAGAAAGGAAGTCGTCACGCGCCATTAGAGTCGCGTTCGGATTGGTTGCGGTCGTTGTCCTCGTTGATTTTGCGCTGGTCCGCGGGGCCTCGGCTGCCAGCTCGTGCAGTTGGAGCATCGTCAGTAGTCCCAACACCAGCATGCGTTTTAACATCTTACGGAGCGTAGCAGTAGTGGCAGCGAACGATGTCTGGGCGGTCGGACTCGCCACTCGCAATGAGGAGCCGGATCAGGCTCTGATTGAACGTTGGGACGGCACAGCCTGGGCAATTATCCCCAGCCCGCAATTGACGGCGGCAGCGCTCAACGGTGTGGCGGAAAACTCCAGCACGGATGTATGGGCAGTAGGCGAAGCCAGCGGTAAGACATTGACCGAGCATTGGGATGGCCGAAGTTGGCAAGTTATAGCCAGCCCGTCGAAAGGCACAGTGAACAGAGTACCCAACGTCCTCACAAGCGTAGTCGCTCTTGCACCGGATGACGTTTGGGCGGTTGGATTTGCCGACACTGAGATTGATGTGAGCAAGACACTCACTCTGCATTGGAACGGCACGAGCTGGAGCATTGTGCCAAGTCCCAGCCCCGGGGGACTATTTGGCATCCGCTTGTCTGGTGTCACGGCCGTCAACCCAAACGACCTTTGGACGGCTGGTCAGTATAATCCCCACGGGGAGATTTTCAATATGATTCAAAACTGGAATGGGACTCGCTGGAGCGTTGTGCCCAGCGCCCGTTTTACCGACGGAGATTCGGCAAATGCTATTTCCGCGATCGCGGCGGACGATATCTGGTCGGTCGGCTCCTTCTTCATCGACAACGGAGGAGAAGGTGGCGCGACTCAGACGGCGACGTGGCATTGGGATGGCTCGACCTGGAGCATCGTTCCCAGCCCCAGCCCGAGCGATAGCTTTACTCTTTTTTATGGCGTCGTTGGGATCAGCTCAGACGATGTCTGGGCGGTGGGCACTTTTCAGACTCCGGAGGGAGGTGTTGTGCTCACCTCCATGATTCAACATTGGGATGGGGCGACTTGGACTGTTTTTCCGAGCCCTGAGCCGATGAAGAGCGCGGAGCTTCTTGGCGTGGCCGCGGTCTCTTCAACTGAGCTCTGGAGCGTCGGAAGTCAGGCCGATTATGGGCGAACTTTGATCGAACATTTCACCTGCCAGTAACTGACTCTGTGCGCCAAAATTCTAATTGTCAGTCTACCTATGACTCATTAATCAGAAGGGAATTAACCAGCGAAAAGAAATCAGATCAGACTGCCGTCGGTGGCAGCCGATCACGACCGGAACATGCAGGCGAAGCGCTGGGCGCCACGCTGGCGGCGCTACGCTAGGTCTGGACCACTCCCATGTGGAAACGGGCGCCCTGTGGAGTGGGTCGGCTGACGTAGCCTAACAAACGTATGAGGACCTCGCGCGTCTCGGAGGGCTGGATAACGGCGTCGACCCAGCCGCGTGCCGCGCCGTAACGAATGTCGGTTTGTTCCTCGTAGGTCTCCTTCACCTTGGCGCGTAATTGCTCGAGCTCCTCGGGCGACGCTTTCTTGTCGCCGCGATCGCGGGAGCGGGCGAGAACGGAGAAGACGGTGTCGGAAGCTTGGGCTGCGCCCATCACCGCATAACGAGCATTAGGCCAGGCAAGGATGAAACGCGGGTCGTAGGCTTTGCCGCAGAGGGCGTAGTTCCCCGCGCCGAAGGAGCCGCCGACCACGACGGTGATTTTGGGCACGACGGAGTTACTGACCGCACTGACCAGTTTGGCGCCGCTCCGGATGATGCCGCTCTGTTCCGCGTCGCGGCCGACCATGAAACCGGTCACGTCCTGGAAAAAGATGATCGGGAGGCCGGTCTGGTTGCAGTCCATCACGAAGCGGGCCGCCTTGTCGGCGCTGTCGGCGTAGATCACGCCTCCCATCTGGATACCGGCTTTTTTTGTTCGCACCTGGTGGCGCTGGTTGGCGACGATGCCGACGGAATGTCCGCCGATCCGCGCATAGGCAGTAATGAGTGTCTTGCCGTAATCGGCTTTGTATTCATCGAGCGAATCGGCATCGATGATGAAGGCGAGCAGATCGCGCGCGTCGTACTGCTTCTGGCCCTCGAGATTGATGAGATCGAAAACCGAGTCGGGAGCGCTGACGGGCGCCTTGATCTTCTTCGCAGCGGCGTCGTCTTTCGCCGCCTCGGCCTCCGGCAGGTGGCTGACTAACGAGCGGAGCCGCTTCAGGCAGTCCTCATCCGTCTTCTCGTAAAAGTCGACTGTGCCGCTGATCTCGGCATGCATGTGCGCGCCGCCGAGTTCTTCGTTATCGACCACCTGGCCGATGGCGGCTTTGACTAACGACGGCCCGGCGAGATAGAGCCCGCTCCCTTCCGTCATGAGAATCTTGTCGCAAAGGACGGGGAGATAGGCGCCGCCCGCGACGCAGTTGCCCATAATGGCGGCGAACTGCGGGATGCCGGCGGCGGAGATGACGGAGTTGTTGCGAAAAATGCGCCCGAAATCGTCTTCATCGGGGAAAATCTCGTCCTGCATCGGGAGGAAAACGCCCGAGGAATCGACAAGATAGATGAGCGGGAGGGCGCACTCAAAGGCGATGCGTTGCGCGCGGATGAGCTTCTTCGCCGTCTGGGGAAAGAAAGCGCCGGCTTTCACGGTTGCGTCATTAGCAATGATCATGCACGGGATGCCGTGGACGTTGCCGATGCCCGCGACGGCTCCGGCGGCGGGGACGTTGCCCCATTGCTCGTACATTTTGTAGGCGGCCCACAAGCCGATCTCGAAAAATTTCGCATCGCGATCGAGGAGGTGGGCGATGCGCTCGCGCGCAGGGAGACGGCCTTTCTCGCGTTGGCGGTCCTGGCCGATCTTGCCGCCGCCTTCGCGCAGGATTTCTTCTTCCTGATGAATGGCTTCGCAGCGTTCGAGAAGGGCGTTGCGGGCAGCAGTATCGGCGCGTGAACTCATCGGCTGCATTACCTCAGCGAAGCGCAGCGATCAAGCGAGGTGTCGTGGCGGGGCGCGTGCGAAGCGAGTCGTAGCGGCGGCCGCGGCGGCCGCGAGGGAATGGTGCTCGTGGTAATGAGGGCGCTTTGCGGGAAGCGACGCCATTTGCGGCCGACACGCCCGTCTCTACAACCAGAGGTCAGTAGATCTCGTGCTCGGCGGGATAAAGCGAATCGCCGCGGATCGAGCGCAGGCGGCGGCGCATCACGCGGTCCGATTCCGGACTATTGATGCGCTCCATCGCCATCTTCACAACCAGCGGGATGACGGCGAGCGTGCCGACAGCGACGAGTGCAATTGCGGTCGCCTGGCGCGCGGGCCGATTGAGCCGCTCGGCCATTAACATTCCCAGCCCCAATCCAAAGGCGGCGCGGGTCAGCGTCCATAACCCGTCCAACGGCAAAGCTTCCGCCGTTTTTGGAATGGATAACGAAATTGACATCGCCTAACCTTATACTTCCCGCCGAGAAAAAAAGAAACGGGAATTCTTCAATCAGCTCGTTCGTTCGCCTTTCTTTATGACCAAGCCGCTCTATGCGCTGATTCTCGCCGGTGGGAGTGGAGAACGTTTCTGGCCCCTGAGCCGGCGCTCCCGCCCAAAGCAACTCCTGCGTCTCGTCTCGGACAAGACGCTCCTCGAAGACACCGTCGAGCGGCTCGACGGCCTCGTCCCGGTGGAGCGCATCCTGGTGTTGACGAACGTTGACCAGGAAGCGGCGGTGCGTGAGCTGCTGCCGCATTTGCCGCCTCAGAATATCGTGGCGGAACCGGCGAAACGCGATACGGCCGCCGCAGTCGCGCTGGCGACGGCGTGGATCGCGGCGCGCGATCATCGGGCCACCATGCTCGTGCTCCCGGCCGATCACGTGATCAAGGATCACGCCGCCTTCCAGGAAACGATGAAGACGGCCGCGCGCGCCGCGGAAGAGACGGGCGCGATGGTGACGATCGGGATTAAGCCGACGTGGGCCTGCCCGGGCTTCGGCTACATCGAGCGCGGCCGCCCGGCGCCGCTCGCGGGCGGCAAAACGCCTAACGACATCTTTCACGTCCTGCGTTTCCGCGAGAAACCGAATCGCGAGTTGGCCGAGACTTTTGTGCGAGAAGGAAACTTCCGCTGGAACGCGGGGATGTTCGTCTGGTCGGTCCCGACGGTGCTGAGCGAGTTCAACCGGCACGCGCCGGAGCTGGCGAATTTCATTTCGCAAATCCGCGCGCCGGGACATTGGGAAACGGCGCTGCACAACCGTTTCGGCAATCTGCCGGTCATCTCCTTCGACTACGCGATCATGGAAAAAGCCGATCGCGTCCTGATGGTGGAGGCAACGTTTGACTGGGACGACGTCGGCGGCTGGCGCGCGGTGGCGGCCTATCTTGCGAAGGACGAAAACGAAAACGCGGCCAACATCGATCTCACGACCTTGCAGGCGAGCACGAACATCGTCTTCAGCGATCAGCCGACGAAGGTCGCGCTCCTCGGCGTGCACAATTTGATCGTCATCCGGACGGAAGACGCCCTGCTCGTCTGTAATCGGCGCGACGCCGAAAAGATCAAGGATCTGGTCGGAAAACTCCCGGCCGAATTGCAGTAACGGAATCTCCCTAACGAATGAAAAGAATCATGGGAATCGACTATGGCACGGCCCGGATCGGGATCGCGCTCTCCGACGAATTGCAGATGCTCGCCCATCCGACCGAAACGATCTCCGTCGCGAAAGGCCCGGAGCCGCTCGGCCGCATCGCCACACTCGTGCTCGAGCGAAATGTCGAGTGCATCGTCGTCGGACTGCCGCGGCACATGAATGGAACCGACGGTGAGTCGGCCGAAAAGGCGCGGGAGTTTGCCGAAAAACTGCGCGGCAAAGTGCCGTGCGAAGTGCGCATCTGGGATGAGCGGCTCTCGACCGTCGCGGCTCATCGCTCATTGCGCGAAGCAGGGAAATCGACCCGGCAAACACGCGGCTATGTCGACCAAGTCGCGGCCCAGATTCTCCTCCAGGGATATCTCGACAGCCTGTCACACAATCAGGGCGGCCTGGTGCCGAATCCCTTTGCCTAACGACAAGCCGGAGCCGGCGCCGGCGACGCGCCGCCTGAAACTGGTCGTCGCCTACGACGGAACCGGTTTCTCGGGTTGGCAAATCCAGGCGAGAGCCGACACGATCCAGGAACGAATCGAGGCGGCGTTTCTCCAGGTGGTGGGAGAAGACATTCGCGTGCACGGTGCGGGCCGGACAGATGCCGGCGTGCATGCGCTCGGGCAATGCGCGCACGTCGATCTCGCGACGAAGCTGACTCCAACGGTGTTGCTGGCGGCGTTGAACGCTTCCCTGCTCCCGGCGATTCGGATCATGCGCTGCCAATTTGTGGCGCGAACTTTTCATGCGCGCTTCGACGCTCGCGGGAAGATTTATCGTTACGCGATTGCCACGGCTCCGGTCTTTTCGCCCTTCGAGTTCAACCGCGCCTGGCATGTGAGCGGCGCGCTCGATCACGATCTGCTCCGAAAATGCGCCGAGGAATTTCCCGGGACGCATGACTTCGCGGGCTTTGCGGCCAATCGCGGCCAGCCGGTCGAGTCGACGACGCGGACGATTCGCAAAGTGCGAGTGCAGCGGGCGAGCAAGAGAACGACAATCGAATTCGAGGGCGACGGTTTCCTCTACAAGATGGTGCGCCTGATGGCGGGCGCGATCGTGCGTTGCGCGCTCGGGAAGACAACGTTCGATGAAGTGCGGACGCGCCTGCACGACGCGACGCCGGGTCCGGAGCGGAACCGCTTTGTCGCGCCGGCGGAGGGGTTGACGCTCGTCCGCGTGCTCTACTGAGAAGCATCCTCAAAGTTTCTCGACGAGGCGGCGCCCGACCCGCCGCGATGGCAGAAGACTTGCTCATGGAGAAAGCGACCTATGCCGCCCGTCACATCCGTTACTGAAGCGACGGGACTCGCAGACAGGAAACACGGCTTCGCCCGCCGCCGGATTGAGTGGCTGCTGAGCCCCGACCACTTTCACTTCAAGCTGCTCTTCGGCACGACCGCCGGGGTTCTCGTTATTCTCGTTCTCGCGATCGCCTGCGTAATCATGACCTTCCGCAGTCAGGAGCGGGAACAACTACGGGCTCACATGATCGAAGTGATGCGAGTGAGCAGCGTGGTTGAGAACGACATTGCGGCGCTGGAGAATTCCTATCGGGGCGAGCTGCTGACCCACGACGGCGCCTATCTGGCGAGTTTCAGCCGGCTGCAAGGCCTCTTCATGAAGGACAGCGGAAACCTCGCGGGATTGCTGGCGGAGAACTCACGGCAACGCAAACGTATCCTAAAAACCCGGGAAAACATCCAGACATGGCTTTTCGAGAGCTCTTTGGCGATGTTCCAGAAAATCACAGTGACACCCGAGCAGGCGAAAGTCGCGCTCCAGACGCCGGTCTTGGATGAGACGCGCGAAGTTCTGCAAACGATTCAGCGCGAAGAGCAGATCGAGCTCAATCATCGCGTCCGTGAACAGGAATGGGCTACCCAATCGACCCAGATTCTGAACTTTATCCCCAAGATGCAGCGCGCCGCCGCGGACATGCAAAAGGAGAAGCGCGGCTACCTTCTCACCGGCGACCCTTCATTCATCGAATCCTACAAGCGTGCCACGGCGGACTTCTATACCTATCATGGTTATCTCTCGGTCCTGGTGGGCAGCGAATCAGCGCAGATCGACCGGTTGAATGAGATTCGTGAACATCTCGAAGATTGGATCACGCAATGCGCCGTGCCTTACATCGATGCACGCCGGAACGGTCAGATTCTCTCCGACTCATCGCACGCTCGTCGCAGTGAGATGCTGATGACTGAAGTCCGTCGCTCAATGGATCAATTCGAGCGAGAGCAGATCGATCTGTATAGACTCCACGCCGCTGCCGCCGCTCGCGAACGAATCCTGACTGCGTCCGGGATTGATCTCTTCTGCGCGCTCGCCGCCATCCTCATGATCGCTTCGAGCAGCTACAGCTTTGTTCTTTGCCGCCGCCAGCTCAAGAAGCTCGAAGGCGCCGACACCCGCATCCGCTCGGTGGTCGATCACGTCCTCGACGGCATGATCACGATCGACAACGGAGGCGCGATCTATTCGATGAATCCGGCCGCGAAGCGGATGTTTGGTTACACCGGCAACCAATTTTTTGGCGACGAATTCACGCGCCTGATCCCGAAATATTTTGAACGTGAGTCAGACGCGTTGCCGATCGTCTGCGCTTGGGACCGGCTCGCGCAACGGATCGGCGGGAGTACGTTTGCCATCGGTGAGCGACGCGGGAAGAGCACTTTCCCGGTGGAAGTTTCTCTCACCACGACGACGGCTGAACAGGGAACCTTTTACATCGCGATGGTGCGCGACATCACCGAGCGGAAGCGTTTCGAGGAAGAGTTGGCAGCCGAAAAGGAAAACCTCGCCGTTACCCTCGCGTCGATCGGCGACGGCGTCATCACAACCGATCTCCACGGTCGCATCGTGGTCTGCAATGCGGCCGGCGAAGCCATGACCGGTTGGAAAGCGAGCGAAGCCGTCGGCCAGCCGCTGCGGACGGTTTTCGCGCTGACCGCTGATCCGACATTGCGGAGGCAGCCGGCGACGATCGCCGGTTACAGGAGCGAAGCCGAGGCGATCCTTCTCGCCACCCCCGAACGCGCGACCCTCACTTCGCGCGATGGCGTGGAGCGTCTCATCGAGCAGGTTGCGTCGCCGATTCGGAATGGAAAAAACGAAATCGCCGGTGTGGTGCTCGTCTTCCGCGATATCACGAAACGGCAGCGCCACGAAGCGGAGCAGCGCAAAGCAGACGCGCTCGAGCAGCTCGGTCTGCTCGCCGGCGGCATCGCGCACGACTTCAACAATCTGCTCACAGCAATCATCGGGAACATCTCGCTCGCTTCCCTCCTCCTCTCGCCCGACGACGAAATGGTCGACCGCCTCGAGGACGCGAAAAATGCTTCCTTCCGCGCTCGCGATCTCGCCCAGCAACTTCTCACTTTCGCGCGCGGCGGCGCACCGATCAAGCAGACCGCCTCGATCGGCGACCTGATCGCGGAGACGGTCAGCTTTTCACTTCGTGGTTCGCAAAGTCGCAGCGATCTGAGGATCGATTCCGATCTGTGGACCTCGGAATTTGAT
>DASXDC010000066.1:0-11130 GCA_036490855.1 Chthoniobacterales bacterium | reverse complement strand
GAATACGGAGTCGAGATGCGGTTCGACGATTCCGCACTCGATCGATTGGTGGGGCGGGCGGAGGAAGAACGAATGAAGATGAAGGATCTCTGCGCCCATCTCTTCAAGGATTTCCAGTTTGGGCTCAGCCTCATTCGGAAGAACACGGGCAGAAACCAGTTCGTGCTCACCGCCGCCGCCGTCGAAGCGCCCGATAAATTTCTCAGCGAGCTGGTCCTGCAATCCCACGGTCCGGGCGGTAAGCGTCCGGCGGAATGAAACGCGCGCTCCTCGGGACGCTTTGGATCGGCGTGGTCGCATCCATCCTCGTGATCGGCCTGCAACTTGCCGGCCTCCTCGCGCGCTCTTCGTTAGGCGTTAGTCTGCTGCTTCATCTCTCGCCTAACGAGAAGATGGGAATTGGAAATTTCCTCGTCGTTATCCTGCTCGGCTTCGCTGTCGCTTGGTCGATGCTGGAGGTGCCGACCGCGCTGCGCCGGGCCGCGATGTTCCTCCTTATCCTCGCCGAACTGATCGGTGCCGCCTGGGTGCTGCAGCTTTACAAGGTCAACTTCCCGCCCCTGCCCGCACTGATCGTTCTCCTCCTCGCGACCGGACTCGCGATTGCGGTCACCGCGACGCAGCAAGCGCGGCGACGGCGCAAGACTGCGCAGCTATTTGGCGGGCGCCTCGCCCAATCGGTGCACGACCAACTCGCGCAGGCGGAGGCGCTCGATCTTTCCCAGCCTATCGCGCGTGAAGCCAGCTTCGTCTTTTGCGAGATGGCAAATGAATCCGATCTGATCGAGGAACTCGCCCCAGTGGATTGCGCGCAATTGACGCGTGGTTTCATCGAACATGCCACTCGCTGCTTTTTGCAGGAGGGCGGATACCTGCACGCCGCCGACGGAGAAGGAATTCGCGTCCTCTTCGGTTTTCCCAGCGAAAGTGAGCGGCATTCAGCCGACGCCGCCCGGGCTGCGCTCCATTTCCGCGATAATTTTCGCGCTGCTTCAGTGGCGCAACCTGATTCGTTAGGCAAAATCGATCTGCGAATCGGGATCAGCTCCGGGGCGGTCGTGGCGACGGTGCAGGATGACGCGCCCGGGAGCGAGGTTGTCGTGGCCGGCGAACCACTGGAAGTCGCGCGCCGCCTCGCCCGCGCCAATCGCGTTTACGGGTCGCAAATTCTCCTCGGACCGCGCACTTTCAGCATGGCGAAGAGGGCGATCGTGGCGCGGCCGATCGATTTCCTGCGCAGCGTCGAACCGCATGACCGGCTGGAAGTTTATGAACTGCTCGCGCTGACGGAAAAGGCGACGCCGGCCGAAATCGCGCGGCGCGACTGTTTCTGGACTGCAATCGTCTACTTCCGTGAGCGCCGCTGGACCGAATCCTTCGCGGAGTTTAATCGCGCCCGGACCGACAGCTCCGAGCAGGATCAGCCCTTACAGTGGTACCTGCGTCAACTCGAGCCGCTCTGTCTGAAAACGGCCACCGAACCCGTGCCGGCGTCGAAGCCGCTCGCTCCATTCCCGTGAAACGGATCGAATATCCAGTCGTCCTGCGCGATTTGATTGTTCAATTGCGCCAGATGCCGGGCGTCGGCCCGCGCTCGGCGGAGCGGATCGCACTCTGGATGGTGCAGGCGCGGCAGCAACAGCCGGAAGGAATCGCGAGCGGGATCACGGCGACGCGGGCCGCGGTGCATCCCTGTCTGCTCTGCGGCTTTTTCGCGACGAACGAACTTTGCGAGATCTGCCTCGATGAATCGCGGGCCCGGGAGATCCTCTGCGTCGTCGAACAGCCGACCGATATTTTGCCTTTGGAAAGGACGAGCGCTTTCCGCGGCCGTTATCATTCGTTAGGCGGAAGGATCTCGCCGCTTGACCGGGTCGGGCCGGAAGATCTGCGGATTGATGCGCTGATCCAGCGGGTGGAAACGGAGTCGCCTAACGAAATCATTTTCGCGCTCGCGGCCGACGTGGAAGGGGAGGCGACGACGAATTATCTCGTCGAGCTCTTGAAGAAATTTCCCGTCACTCTCACTCGGATCGCGCACGGCCTGCCCGCGGGTGGAGGTTTGGAATCGGCGGACGAGCTGACTCTTTATCGCGCGCTCTCCGGCCGGACGAAATTGTAGCGCGCATCCTCGTTAGGCGGTTGGATGCCCGGAGCGCGCGAGGCGTTCATTCCAGAATAATCTCGGCCCCTTCCCGCGCCGCGCTCACCAGCATGGCGGAGCCGGCGTCCGCCACTCGCTTCTCCGCGGCGGTGATCATCGTCACCATTTTGTCGTCGTCATGATCGGGATCGTGATGGAACAAAAAGAGATGCTTCACCCCGGCCCGCATCGCGAGCTCGACCGCATCGTCCGAGCAGGTGTGTCCCCAGCCGAGCCGGTTCGGATATTCCGTCGCGTCATATTGCGTGTCGCCGATCACGACCTCGGCATCGCGCATGAAGTCGATCACTTTCTCATCCTGCAACCGCGCGTATTCGAGGCCCGGTCGAGAAGTTTCACCCGCGAGTTTCTGCCGTTCGATTTCGTGGCGCTCGTATCCTTCATGATCGGGCATGTAGACGATGTCGCCGCGCGGCGTCGAAAGGCGGTAGCCGATGCAGATGCCGGGATGATTGGCGAAAATCGCGCGGACTTTCACCGCGCCGATCTCGAATTCCATTTCTTCCAATTCCTCAAACGTGACATGGCTCGCCATCCGGTTGAAGCCCACTGGGAAAAAAGCGCTCTGCATTTGCTCGAAGAGCGCGGCGCGCAAGCCATGGACCGCGCCTTCATACCCCACAATGCGGACGTCTACTTTCGGATTGTAGGCGGGAATGAAGAACGGAAAGCCCTGGATGTGGTCCCAGTGTGTGTGGGTGACGAACATCGTAACGTTGAGCGGCCGATCGCGGAACTCCCGCATGAGGGATTGACCGAGCGCGCGAATGCCGGAGCCAGCGTCGAGAATAATGACCTGCTCGCCGACGCGGACCTCGACGCACGAGGTGTTCCCGCCAAACATCGCGGTCTGAATTCCGGGCGTCGGAATCGATCCGCGCACACCCCAGAAGCGCACCCGGGTCGGACCGGTGACGATCGGCTTCGGCTTGTCCTCGGGCAGCGCTTCCTCGCGACATTGTTCGAGTGAAGCGAGCAGTTCGACCGGAACGATCGGCTTCACGAGATACTCGTCGGCTCCGCTGGAAAGTGCGGTGTCGCGGTCGTTCACGAACCGGCTCACGCCCGTAAGAAGAACGCGAGTCGACTTTAAGTTCGGCTGTTCGCGAATGAGGCGGCAAACCTTAAAGCCATTGCGCTTTGGTGTGCGCAGATCGCAGATCACGGCAGTCGGTTGATATTGAAGGACCAGCTCGAGTCCGGCCTCGCCATCCTCGGCTTCTATCACTCGCCAGCCCTGGCCGGTGAGGCACTGGGAAAGGAGCTTGCGCGAGAGCGAATCGTTGTCGATCAGGACGAGCGTCTTCATCCCGCGCGGTTCGATTTCGTTAGGCGAACCCAGAAACGGTTGCCGCCCGCGGAGAGGGGACTGCAGCCGATTTCGCCGCCGCAGTTCTCCACTACGATCCGGCAAAAATGCAGGCGCAAGGCAGCGGCTGGGGAAGCGGCGGCGCGGGCCGGCTCCCATCTCGCAAATAAATTTTCGCACACTTTCGGCGCCAGCATCTGGCCCTCGTCTTCGACGGTAACGAGGAGCGATTCCGGTTCCTCATTTGCCCTAACGACGACCGCTCCGTCCGCCGGGCTCCGTTCCAGCGCGTTCTCGAGCAGATTCGTCAGGACGCGTTCGAAATGAGTCGGCGTGATCGGAATGCGCACCTCGCTCGCCAGCGGCGCGGGCGCTTCCAGTCGGACACGTTTCTCATCGAAGAGCGGCCGCGCGAAATCGAGCGCACGTTGCAGGATGCCGTTCCATTTCGTGCCGGCCTGGGTGTCGGCTGAGGCATCGTAGGCGTTGCGCAATTCCTCCTCGAAAACACCGAGGATCCGATGAATCAGCGTCTGTTGCTCGTGTGTCGCTTGGGTCGCGAGACCGAGAAGGAGCTTCGTCCGCGGACCATTATCTTCGAGCTCGATCAGGCGCAGCGAGGTGATGACGTTGGCCAGCGCCGCTGTCATCTCGTCGGCGACGCAATGGAGAAGAATCTCCTTTTTTTGGATTTCAGAATTTAACCGCTGATGAGCGATGACTGTTTCGCGCGCGCGTTGCAGGACCGATTTCTTCGCCTCGAACGCTGCCCCCAGCCGCTCGAGGAGCAGGATTGGCTCTCCTTCGATCGTCATCGCAGTCGCCTCCAATTGCACCTCGGCGCCGTGGCGGTCCTGTTCGACCCATGGGCCCGATTGCGCGCGCGCCGCGCCGCCCTTCTTCCAGCATTCCGCGGCGTCGATCAGGAAGTTTTCGAGAAATGGCGAAGCCTCCGCCACCGAGAGCAGGCCGTCGTTAGGCAAGTGCGTCCAGAGTGGGGCGAGCCAACCCGGCGGCTTGCCTGACAATCGCAGCCCGCCCGTTTCCTCGGGTAGGAAAAGGACGTAGCCGAGCTCCGCGAGGACCGATTGGGCGGCGGCGGCTGGTTCGGGCATCTCGTTAGGCTGGAGAAACCATCCGGCGCGCAAGTTGGGCAAAGGCTTCCTCCACGCCCGCGCCTTCCTTCGCGCTCGTTTTTGTGACGCTGAAATTTTCCGAAACGAGCGCACTGATCCGCGCTTCATCCACCTCCCATCGCGGCGCGAGATCAGCCTTGTTCAAGGCGAGAATAAAAGGCGCGCCACCAAGATTTTCCGCAACCCGTTTTTGCAGTTCCAACGCCTGGTCGAGAGTGACGCGGCGCGTTCCATCGGCCACCAAAAGATAGCCGCTCGTCCCGCGCAAATAGGAAGTCTGCAGGCGCTGAAAATCGTCGTCGCCCGCCAGGTCCCAGATCACCAGCATCACTTCGGTGCCCTCGACCGCGAGCGTCTTCTTCTCGATCTTGACCCCGACAGTCGTTAGGTATTTGTCCGAAAACATACTGTGGACAAACTTCGCCACGAGACTCGTCTTGCCCACACCCGACGTTCCGAGAAGGCAGACTTTTTTTTGGATCATAATTTCGGCACGACCTTGAGCGCGACCCGCCGATCGGACTGCTCCGGTGTCGGCACGCCCGTGGCTGGTGGCGCGCCCAAACCCATCGGGCGGAAAAGGGAAGAATCGAAGCCGCACTGGACGAGGAAATCCCGCACCGCGTCGGCGCGTCGCTGGCTGAGCGCGTTGTTCCTCGCCTCGCTCCCGACGGCATCGGCGTAGCCATGCACCTCGATCTGAATCTCGAGACCGAGGCGACTGGCGGCCGTCTGGCAGCGGCGAATTTCATCCGGCAAGCGCGAGAGGGCGGCGAAGCCTTCGGTCGCGAAGTTGTCCTTGTTGAGCAGAAAATAAACGAACGCGCTTTCGATGACTGACTTCGACTGTTGGAAAGTGCGCTGGTCCAAGTCGATCAAATTGTGTTCGTCGATCGTGCGAATGCCCGGCACCAGTGGCGCTCCGCGCCGGACGCGCATCAGCCAGGCGTGCGGGGCTTCGCCGGAAAGGACGAGGACATCTTTTTGGATCGCGGCATTGACGGTGTCGGGGAGTTGGAATCGATCGGTGAAGCGTTGGAGGACGAGCTTGGGGTCGTAGTTGACGTGCAGCTTATCTTCCGAGATGCGATTGATGCCGGGAACCTGGGTCGCTTTCTCGTGGACCTTCGCGAGCCATTCGTAGGGGGCGGTGCCGGAGAGAAAAAGAGTGCCGCTGGAAAGCGCGGCTTTGGTTTCCGGCGGCAGCGGAAAGGCGGCGCGGAAACGTTCCAAGGCCTGCGCCGGATCGTAGGTGATGGTGAGGTGTCGTTCCGAGATCGAGCTGATTCCCGGCGACTGCAGGCCGTCGCGCTCGACGTGCTGGAACCATTCGTAGGGAACCGGGCCGCTGATCGTGAGGGCGCCATTCTTGAGGGCAAGCTGGGTTTCGTCCGGTTTGCCGAAACGATTCACGAAACGTCGCAGCACACTTTGATCATCGAGCGCGAGATAATCTTTCCATTCAAAACGGATCCCGGCGGGATTCACGCCCGCAGCTCGCGCGAGCGCGACCGGATCGGCCACCGCCGGATCGCGCAGACCCGCGACGCGGGAGCGCGCAAACCAGTGTCTCTCCGCCTGCGTGACCGCGATCCCGGGCGAGGCGTTGAGTTGCCTAACGAAGCCCTGCCAGTGCCGTTCGCTGCGCACCCAGGCGATGAATCCCGCCACGATAAGGGCCGCGCCGAGGGCGAGCGCAAGTGAGGCGCGATGATTTCGACCGGAGCTTTTCTTCGGCTGATATTGCGCTCGCAGACAGGGTTCGAGTTCCGGACGGAGCGATTCAAAAGGGGCGGCGTCGCCCTCGAAGGCCGCCAGATCCGAGCCGCGCAGAATGTGGATGCGGTCGATTGCGTCATCGAGATACCTCCGCAGCTCGCGGGGCGGGTTGCCGCGGATGACCGCCGCGAGATAAGCGTATTGGCCGGGTGCGATCCAGACCTGCAATTCGCCCACTCGGAATTCATCGAGCCCTTCGTCTTTTCCGGTCTGAAAAGAATCGCGCGCGAAATCCTGGATCGCGCTCAACATTCCCGCCACCATGTCGGAGTCCTGCGATGCGACGGAGCCGGCGCTGAGTTGGAGGAGCGAGAGGCTTGTCTCGCGGTGGATGAGAAAGATCTGTTCCACCCGATAGACGAGACTGCGGAGCATCACGACCTCGGCAAAGCTGCGACCGGTGCGAAGCGCCTCGATCCGCCACTTCAATCCCTGCCAGGAGAAACTCTGCTCGAGCGATTGGTTGAGCGACTGGAGGAGGTTGCGCATGCTCTCGGCGATCGATCGCCTAACGACCGAGCCGATGATGGGATGAAGCGCGTCGATGAAGAACTGCGGTTGTTTCGCGACCGACTCACGGACCGATTGCTCGACGGTGGGACGAAGCGCGCGCGTCAGTTCTTCGTTGCGCGCGCCGGTGAGGGTAACCGCTTCCGGCAGAATGGCCGCGACTTCGTGGGCGCGCTGCTCGCGGTCGTCGAGCCGTTCGCGCAGCTCCCGCAGTTCCTCCTGTTCCGGCCTAACGAGAAGACGGCGGAGTTCCGCCAGGTCGTCGCGCGGCTTTCGCGGCGGAGGGGTGCGCGTGCGAGGCCGGATCATTTACGAAGCGCCCGGGACGCGAAACTCTCGCTTCAGCCGGAGCGCCACTTCGCTCAACATCTCGGCGAGCGCTTCGCGGCCGGCCATGGCATCGCGAATCTGCCCGTTCTCCTGCTCGAACTGCCCCTTGAGGTGATCGTGCTTCTCCTTCAATTCCGCGCTCAGGGCTTTGGATTGCTCGAGCAATTTCTCGCGCAGATCGCGAATGTCGCGCGCCACCTGCCCGTCGAGATTGCTGACCTTCAACTCGAGGCCGCGGGCGGTTTCTGCCAGCTCACGCGCGAGATGCTCGAAGGCTTGCCCGCGCTCCGACTGCTCGGCTTTGACCCGGTTGGCCATCGATTCCACCTCACTCTTCATGAAGCCCTCGAGCGCCTGGAGCTGCCGTTGCAGATCGCCGCGCAGCTCGCCTGCTTCGCGGGTCAGGCGTTCCTCCAGCTTCTGGAAACGCCCCTCGTAATCGCGCATCTGCGATCCAAAAAGAATGTTACGAATCCGATCGACATTGCCGCTCTCGTCGATCGCGCCGTTCTCATGGCCCTGCATCATCTGATTGTCTTCTCCGTCCATTGGTTTTTCCTCCTGATGTTTGCTCGAAATTCGTTAGGGAAGAATGTGGCGAGAATCCTAAACAGAATTTGCTCTGTCAGGCAATCATTCTCGCGCGAGGGTTTTACTGTGAAATGTCGTCCGACCAGATGTGCTGGCGGAGCGATATCTTTTCCCACCCATCTCCCCGGCGATCCGATGTTCCGCATCGTTTAGCTTTTCAAGCCTCGGACGCTGCATTATTTTCCGCCGACCATGTCGTGCGCCAAGATCGATCCCGCGCTCCACCAGGCGCAGAAGCCGCCCTGGATCAAAGTGCGGCTGCCTTCGAATCCGGTCTTCTTTTCCACCAAGGCGCTAATCTCCGATTTGCGCCTCCACACCGTCTGCGAGAGCGCGCAGTGCCCGAATCGCTGGGAATGTTGGAGCCAGGGCACCGCGACGATGATGATCGCCGGCGAAAGGTGCACCCGCGCCTGCGGATTTTGCGCCGTCTCGACGGCAAAGCCGTTCGCGCTCGAGGAAGATGAGCCGCAGCGGGTCGCGGAAGCCGTCAGGCGGCTCAAGCTCAAGCACGTCGTCATCACTGCCGTGGCGCGCGATGACTTGAAAGACGGCGGCGCGGAACATTTCGCCCGCACCATCCGCGCGATTCGCGAGATGGATCCCTCCATCATCATCGAAGTGCTCGTGCCCGATTTTCACGCGCAGGATTGGTGCATCCAGCTCGTGCTCGACGCCGCGCCGGAGATTTTCAATCACAACATGGAGACGGTGGAACGCCTCACTCCGAGCGTGCGGTCGCGTGCCAAGTACCGGACTTCGCTCCAGGTTTTGCAGCGGGCCAAAGAGCTGTCGCCCAAGACCGTGACCAAGAGTGGTGTCATGCTCGGCCTCGGCGAAACCGAGCCGGAACTTTTTCAAACGATGGACGACCTGCGCGAAGTCGGCTGCCAGGTGTTGACGTTGGGCCAATACCTCCGCCCGACTCCGAAGCATCTGCCCGTCGTCAGTTACATCAGGCCGGAGCAGTTCGACCTCTACAGCGACATCGCGCGCCGGAAAGGCTTCGACCATGTCGCCTCCGGTCCGCTCGTCCGCAGCTCCTATCACGCAGCGGACTTTCATCCCGTCGTTCGTTAGGCATGGAGAGCGCGGCCCCGCAACCCGGCCGGCCGCTCGATCGCACTAACGTCGCCGCCGTCATTCCCGCGTATCACGAGGAGGCCCACGTCCGCCGAGTCGCAGAGCAGGTGCGCAAAGAGCTCGATTTCGTGGTCGTGATTGACGACGGCTCGCACGACGCGACGGCGGAGCGCGCCCGGGAAGCTGGCGCCGAAGTGATCGTTCATCCGGAGAATCGCGGGAAAGGCGAGTCGATCAAGACCGGCCTGCGCCATTGGCTGGCGCGGGACGAGATCGAGTTCATCCTCATCCTCGACGCCGATGGTCAGCATTTGCCGGCGGAAATCGGCCGTTTCCTTGCCGCTGCGGCTGCGAGGGAGGCAGGCCTGTTTATCGGAAGCCGGATGAACGATGTCGGTGACATGCCGTTCGTTAGGCGAACGGTTAATCGCTACATGAGCCGCCGCATCAGCCGCCTTTGCGGACAGGACGTGCCCGACACCCAGTGCGGTTACCGGATGATCAAGCGCACCCTCGCCCCGCATCTCCTCGCTGGCACCAGCCGGTTCGATTACGAAACCGAGATGCTGATCATCGCCAGCCGGGCCGGGTTCCGCATCGCCTCGGTCCCGATCAGCACGATCTACTCCGACGAAGTGAGCAGCATCCATCCCGTGCGCGACACCATCCGTTTCTTCAAACTCATGCGCCGCTACGAGAAAGAGTTTAGCCCAGGGTAGACCCGGTCCTTCCTTGGAGGGAAGCGCTTCGTCGCTTCCGCAGGGTGGGGCGCGTCGCTTTTCCGCGCCGGTGCGTCCGTTTTGCCGTGAAATCGGCCAGGCGATTTCCTCCAAATCCCCGTTCACCGCCGCTCCCCATCCCACAACCAACAACCGATAACCCGAGTGGGGCCGCCTCCGCCCGCACCACAAGATGCAGCGGAACGCCCTCTTCGCTCGTCAAAATGTAGCGAAACTTTGTCAAAGTCACGCGTCACTTTGTCAAAGTCGAGCGTGACCTTGTCAAAGTCAGACGTGAGTTTGTCAAAGTCGGGCGTGACCTTGTCAAAGTCAGAGGCGACTTTATCAAAGTCGAGCGTGACCTTGTCAAAGTCGGAGGCGACTTCATTAAAGTCGAGCGTGAGCTTGTCAAAGTCGGAGGCGACTTCATCAAAGTCAGGCGTGAGTTTGTCAAAGTCAGAGGCGACTTCATCAAAGTCGAGCGTGACCTTGTCAAAGTCAGAGGCGACTTCATCAAAGTCGGGAGTGAGTTTGTCAAAGTTAGAGGCGACTTCAACAAAGTCGGGCGTGAGTTTATCAAAGTCGGAGGCGACTTCATCAAAGTTGGAGGCCCCTTCACCAAACTCGGGCCCGAGTTCGCCAGGCTTTACGACAATTTGAGCGAAGCACGCGTCTGGCTACTAGGAGATTACCGACGACGGCCTTGCCTCGCCAATCGTTCTTTTCGCTCGACATGCTTTACGAATTTTCTACCTCACTGCCGCGCCGAACTACTTGCGCATCTGGACGGACATCGAGAGGTCAGGCTTCACCAATACTTTCATCATCTTTCGTCATCGCAGGCGTTTGCATTGAACCTTTTCTTTCCTTTCTTCACCGCCAGCGGATTCGCCGCCGCATCGTTCTTCAGTCACTTCGAAAGCGCCGTACCAGCTAAGTGGGAATTCGAACCGATTCCCGATCGCAGGCAAGGAACGAATGTGGATGTCGCTTGGACGCTTCCGAACGGCGGAACCGTCTACTGCGAAGTGAAACTCAGCGAGTGGGAGTTCGGCACTGCGAGGAACCTGCCGAAATATAAAAACAAGCTGGAAGCGATTTATCGCAACGGGTTGCGCCCGCTTGTGCCAGCGGAGTATCTGGAGATAGATACTTTTCGCGCGCACTACCAGATCCTTCGAAACGTCTTCCTGCTTAGCAGCGATCCGAAACATCGATTGGTGTTCCTGCTTCCCGAGCGCAACATCCGCGTGAGGCGGAAGCTGGAGCGGGTTATGCAAGACTTGCGTCCGAACGCGCGCCAACGAGTGCGAGTTGTCTTTATCGAGACGCTCCTGCAATCGCTCGTCACAGATAAGAGACTATCTAGGTCGTTGCGTGATCACGTGGCTGCGGTGCAGGCCAAATATGTGCCATAAACAAGATTAGCTTTCCTATTGAGATTTATGCCCGACTTAAACGAAGCCGATTTACGAAACGAAATCCGGGACATGCAAGAACGCCTCCCGC
>DASXDC010000065.1:0-1595 GCA_036490855.1 Chthoniobacterales bacterium | reverse complement strand
AGCTTATCTCGGCGCTCGAGGTGAAAGATTATGATCTCGCCGGCAGGCTGGTGAAAGAGCTGGACCAAATCGCGAAGGACTTCGACGACTCGAAACCGCTGGCCGCGATCGAAACCGCGCGCACCGTGAGCGCGATGCACCTCGCGAAAGCACGCAACGCCGCCGTCAGCGGCGAGAAGGCGATACTCGAAGCAGAGTTGAAAGAGGCGACCGAAATTTGGCCGCGCAATCCGGCGCTGGCCGAAATCTCCGGCCTCATCTTTTCACAGGCCGACGTGCAACAAAAAGCGCTTGTCGATCTCGACCAGTTGATCAGCCAGCATAACGATCGGCAGATCTACGACGACAAGCTGCGTTTCATCGCGGCGACCGCGCTTTATCCCGCGCGGCAGGAGCAGCTAAAGAAAATTCTCGACCAAATGCAGGTGATCGAGACCGCGATCATCCAGGCGGGCGAAATCGAAAAACACGGCGACTACGCCGGCGCCTGGGAGACGATCGAGAAGATCTACGAGCGCAATCCCGAGGACAGCAAACTCAACCAGCTGCGCGCCAGCCTAACGACGGAAGCCGCGGAATTCGTTCGCACGCTGCGCACGGCGGAAGAGTTGGAAACGAAGGGCGAAATCGGTTCGAGCCTCGCCTGGTATCTGAAGGCGCAGAAAGTTTATCCGGCGAGTGAATTTGCCGAGGTAGGAATCAATCGCCTGGCCCGGAAAGTGTTGCCGGAGCCCTGACGAGTTCCGCGCGTGCCCGCGTCTTGGCTTGTCGCTCTGTTATCTGCTCGGATTCCATACCTCCCTCGCGCGGCCGGCCTCTGGTCCGGATTTGTCGCCGGCCTCGGGAGCTCCGCGTTTGTGCTCCTGCTGCGCATCCAGCAGGGCTTCGGAAGTGATCCGCGACGGGTGCAGGCGGAAGAAGCAGCCTAACGAAAACCGGCTTCGCCTTCCCTGTGCAGTCGCGGACCTTTCGCGACCAGCTTCTCGCGCGCCTCTTTGATCGGGATGTTCGGGCAACTATCGATCCACACCTCACCGTCGGGCGCAGCCCAATGGACGGCGTTGCGCAGCACCCGCCTAACGACGGGATGAAAATATATCGGGTAAGTTTCGTGTCCGGGCCGAAAGTAGAAGATCTTGCCGTTGCCGCGCTTCCAGGTGCAGCCGCTGCGGAAGACCTCGCCCCCTTCAAACCAGGAGAGGAAAACGATCTCGTCCGGAGTCGGGATGGCGAAGGGCTCGCCATACATCTCGGTGTGGTCGATCTCGAAGCAGCGGTCGATTCCTTGGGCGATGGGATGAGCAGGATTGCAAACCCAGAGCCGCTCGCGCTCGCCGGCTTCGCGCCAGGTGAGGGAACAGCTCGTGCCCATCAGGCGCTTGAAAATTTTCGAGTAATGCGCGGAGTGCAGGGCGATGAATCCCATTCCTTCCCAGATCCGGCTCAGGACGCGCTCGACGATTCGATCCGCGACTTTGCCATGCGCGACGTGACCCCACCAAAGGAGAACGTCGGTTCCGGCCAGCCAGCTTTTCGTTAGGCCATGCTCCCGTTCCTGCAAGGTCGCAGTGCGGATTTCGAGCGCCGCGTCCTCG
>DASXDC010000064.1:0-2303 GCA_036490855.1 Chthoniobacterales bacterium | reverse complement strand
CTTGGGAGAGCGATTTCGTCCGCGTTCGCTCCAGCTCCCGGAGCAGCGCAATCGCGAAGGCGCGACGATCAACCGGGCGCCCGAGCGCCATCGCCAATGAGCCCCCACGCTCTCGCAGCTCGCTCGGAAAATCTTCCGGGGCCTGGTTCAAGTTCACGCCCATCCCGATAATGGCGGAAAACTCAGCGCCGGTTCCCGCCTTCGTTTCCACCAGCACACCAGCCACCTTGCGTTCGTCGATATAAACATCGTTAGGCGGCTTGATCCGCGGCTCGAGCCCGGTCTTGCCTTGCACGGTGGCGGCGATCGCTGCCGCCGCCCAATCCGTTAGGCGAGCCGACTCCACGATCGGCAGTTGAGGCCGGAGGAGGAACGAAAACCAGAGGCCGAGGTGCGCGGCCGAGGACCAGGAATTTCCGCGCTGTCCGCGGCCGGCGGTTTGATGTTCGGCGAAAACGACGAAGCCTTCCGGCAGCTCCGGCGTCAGCATCTGGAGGAGGAAATCATTCGTCGAGCCGGTCGATTCGAGGACGATGATGCGGCTGCCGAGCAGGCTCCCGCCTAACGACTGGCGCAGCTCCGCAGCGTTTAGCCGGTCAGGCGGCGACATGAGTCAGCTCGAGGGAAAAATCAATCGCGCGCGCGGAATGCGTGAGGGCACCGATCGAAACGTAATCAACTCCGGTCGCCGCAATCTGCCGCACGTTGCGCAGGTTCACGCCGCCGCTCGCTTCGAATTTTACCTTCCCTTTCCCGAGTGCGACCGCTTCGCGCATCTGCGTCCCGCGCATGTTATCGAGCAGGATGACGTCCACCCCCGGCACCTCGAGCAACGCGCGCACCTGATCGAGATTATCCGCTTCGACTTCGATCTTCATCCCGGGCTGCTCCTGGCGCACGCGTTCAATCGCCTCGGGCAGGCGGATCAGGCCGCTCCGCGCGAGAAGATGATTATCCTTCACCAGCACGCTGTCGTGGAGGCCGAAACGATGATTTGTTCCGCCGCCGGCGACGACGGCCGCCTTTTCAAATCTGCGCAACCCCGGCGTCGTCTTCCGGGTATCGAGAATCCTGGCGGTATTCGCACCCGAAGCTTCGACAAACTGATGAGTGAGGGTCGCGATCCCGCTCAGGCGTTGGAGGAAATTCAACGCGACGCGCTCGGCAGTGAGGATGGAACGGGCCCGGCCGCGGATCTCGAGCACGGTTGTCCCACCGGCGACGACGGCGCCGTCTTTTTGCACAATCTCCGTCCGCAAGTTGGAGTCGACACGGCGAAAAACTTCCGCGGCCACTTCCGTGCCGGCGACGATCGCGCGCTCCTTCGCGATTGCGCGGGCTGAGGCGCGCTCGTTTTCACCGACAAAATATTGGCTCGTGATGTCGCCGCTGCCGATATCTTCCCGGAGGGCGAGATCGATCAGTTGCAGGTCTTCCGCGGTAAAATTCATCGAGCAAGCTTCGGATCGCGGATGAACTTCAGCCGCATCCCGCGGAAGGCACAATGCGGGAAGATGGCGAGGCGACAAGGCGCAAAAAAAAGATCCGGGCAGGGCACGCGGAGAAACCTTCGAATGCGAGAACGTGCCACCGCCCGAATCGCCTTAACCAGTGCATATAGACAGTGGCTCCTGGGGCGCGTTCAAAGAATTTTCGGCAACTCCTTCCGCCCCGGCCACCTCCGGCTCGAGCTAGAGCAATTCACCCTGCACCACCCGGCTGGCGCGCGCCGCCTCATCCCGCACCTCCTGGAGGAGCGATTTGAATTCGCATTCCTCCAGCGCCTCGAGGAGCAGGGGATAATCGGGCGTGATCCGCAGCCCGTCGATCGCCGCGGGCAAAGGCATGTGGCAGTCGAGCTCCACCATCCTGCGGTTCTGGAGAATTTGTTCCCGCGCCGTCTCGATTTTGTCGCGAGTCTTGGGCAGCTTCACTTTATCGAAACCGGCAAGGAGCGCATCGAGGCTGCCGAATTCCCGGAGCAGTTTCGCGGCCGATTTCCGGCCGATCCCGATCCCGCGGATGTTATCGACCGCGTCGCCCGAGATCGCGAGGACGTCGCCGATCATGGGCGGCGGAACTTCCCATTTCGCGCTCACTTCCTCTTCGCCTAACAATGCAAAGGCGTCCTTCGGCGAAGCGAGGTCGGCCTTCGCCGTGCTGTAGATTTTCACCTTCGAATTGACGAGCTGATAGAGATCCTTGTCGTTTGTTGCCAGGATCGTCTCGATCCCGCGCTCGGCCGCTTTGATCGCATAGCAGCCCATCAGGTCGTCGGCCTCGGTATCGGGCAGGGAGAGATT
>DASXDC010000063.1:0-5359 GCA_036490855.1 Chthoniobacterales bacterium | reverse complement strand
TCAGTGGGCAAGGCCGGGGGCGGCGGCTGCGGGTCCGGTTGCGGCTGCCACCACTGACCGCGCATTCCGAGCCGGCGGAACGCAGCGGACGAAAGTCTGGGCGCACCTAACGAAAGTCGTGGGAGGCGCTCCCGCCCGCCTGGGTCTGGGCGAGCGGTTGAATCTTTCTCGCTTTCACGAGGACGACGTTCTCCGTGTTCTGCACTTCGCCTTCAATAACCAGAAACGGTTCCTCCGTAATCACGAGCCGCAATCGCTCGAACAGATCCGGCGTCACGATCGCATTCGCGACGCCGGTTTCATCCTCCAGACAAACGAAGACGAATCCCTTCGCCGTTCCCGGCCGCTGCCGGCAGATCACGTTCCCCGCAATCTGGATCGTCGTCCCATGCCGCGCCTGGGCGAGATCGCTCGCCCGCCAAATCTCCGGCAACTGGTCACGCAATAACTGCATCGGGTGCGGTCCGGTGGTCAGGTTCATCGTTTCGTAATCTGCCTCCACTCTTTCCGGGAGGCTCATCGCAAGGAGTGGGGTCGGGGGAGTTCCAGCGGCGGACACGCCTTCCAGCAAATCATCGTGCAACGTTTCCTCGACTTCCCACAGCGCCGCCCGCCGATGGTCGGCGAGACAATTAAAGGCTCCCAATTCGGCCAGGGTGCGCAATTCCTCCTTCGTGAGGGGAATGCGCTTCTTGAAATCTTCCAGGGAACGAAAAGCCTCCGCTTTTCGTTGTTGGACGATCTCTTCCCCGTGCTCCTGGCGCAGCCCATTGACGATGCAAAATCCCAGCCTAACGACTTCATTCGATTCCACCACGCAACGCCATTCCGAGGCCGCGACGCAGACTGGCCGCATCTTCACGCCATGCCGTCGGGCGTCCTTCACGAGCGTGGCCGGGGCATAAAATCCCATCGGCTGATTGTTCAACAAGCTGGCGTAAAATTCCGCCGCGCGATGCACTTTCAGATAGGCGCTCCCGTAGGCGAGAATCGCGAAGCTGATCGCGTGCGACTCGGGAAATCCGTAGAGCGCAAACGAGCTGATCGCCTGAATGATCTTCATGATCACTTCCGGCGCGACGCCATTTTTTTCCATCCCGGCGCGCAGTTTCATGCTCACCTTTTCCATCCGCTCGACCGAACGATGGAAGCTGAGCGCGCGGCGCAGCTCCTCCGCTTCCGCGCCGGAGAAATCGGCCATGATCATGGCGATCTTGAGCATCTGTTCCTGAAAAAGAGGCACGCCTAACGTTCGCTCCAGCACTGGCCGCAGCCGCTCGTCAAAATAAGTTACCGGCTCCTTCCCCGCGCGCCGCGCCAGATAAGGATGCACCATGTCGCCCTGGATCGGTCCCGGGCGAATGATCGCGACCTCGATCACGACATCGTAAAAACATTTCGGTTTCATCCGCGGCAAGGTCGCCATCTGGGCTCGGCTCTCGATCTGGAAAACGCCGATCGTATCGGCTTTCTGCATCATCTCGTAGGTGGCGGCGTCATCCTTCGGGAGGTGGGCGAGATCGAGCGGCCGGCCGCGTTCCCGGCAGAGCTCGAAGGTATCCTGCATCACCGCCATCATGCCCAAGCCTAACAAGTCGACCTTCACGATCCCGAGATCTTCGCAATCTTCCTTGTCCCACTGCGCCACGACCCGGCCGGGCATGGAGGCGTTCTCGAGTGGAACGAAGGAACTGAGTTTATCCTGGCAAATGATCATCCCGCCGGAGTGCTGCCCGAGATGGCGCGGCAAGCCGTAGATCGCCTGATAGAGCCTAACGAATGCGGGCATCCGCGGATGTTCCTTCGGCAAACCGGATTGCTCGATCTGCGACTGAAGATCGAGCGTGTGCGGGAAATCGCCGTTCGCGAAGAGGTGCGAGAAACGATCGAGAATGTTAGGCGCGAAGTTCAGCGCCTTGCCGATCTCACGCGCCGCGCTCCGCCCGCGATAGGTGATGACGTTCGCCGTCATGGCGGCGCCATGTTTGCCGTAACGCCGGTAAATTTCCTGGATCACGCTCTCGCGCCGATCGCCGCTCGGGAGATCGAGATCGATGTCGGGCCAGCCTTTCCGGCCTTCGCTCAGGAAACGCTCGAAGACGAGATTGCTGCTCACCGGATCGACCGGCGTGATCCCGAGGCAAAAGCAAACCGCGCTGTTCGCCGCGCTCCCGCGGCCCTGGACCATGATGTTATTTTCCCGGCAGAAATTGACGATATCCCAGACGATCAAAAAATAGCCGGCGAACCCGAGCTTGATGATGAGGTTGAGCTCAAATTCGAGCTGCCGTTTCACCTTCGTCGAGATCGAAGCGTAACGCTGCTGCGCGCCGAAAAGTACGATCGTGCGCAGGAAGGAATCCATCGAGTGGCCCTCCGGCACCGGGTAATCGGGGAAATGGTAACCGATGTTCTCGAGCGAAAATTCGAGCCGCGCGGCGAGACGCAGCGCGTTCCTGATCGCATCGGGTCGATCGCGAAAGAGCTTCTCCATTTCGGCCGCGCTCTTGAGATGACGTTCCGCATTGTTCGTTAGGCGAGTGCCGGCGGCGTCGAGATGGGTGTGCTCGCGAATGCAGGTGAAGACGTCGAGTGTCTCGCGTCCGGATGGGGTGGCGTGCTGGACGCCGTTGCTCGCGAGGAGCGGGAGACGATGATTTTCGGCGAGATCGATCAACTGTCGATTGTTGCGCTCTTCGCCCCTCACGAGATGGCGCTGGATTTCGACATAAACGTGATCGCGGCCAAAGGTCGCGAGCAACTGCTGCGCGTGATCCCCAAGATTCCAGGGAGCGGATGCGACTCGCGGGCTCCGGCCGGCGACTCGCCGGACTGCAGAGCGGCTCACACCCGCAGCCCGCGAAGAAGTTTGCGGAGAGTCGCCGCAAACAGCAGGCGAGTCGCGTGCATTCCCCAGGAGGGCAATTAGCCCTTCTCGGAATTCGGGAATCTCTTTCCAGCGCACTGCACAACTTCCTTTCTCGCTCCGCAGATGCGCTTGAGTGAGAAGCGAGCAGAGATTCGCGTAGCCGGTGTGGCTTTCCACCAGGACGGGCAGAAGGCTTCCGTCCTCCATCGTTAGGCAAGAGCCGATAATCGGACGCACGCCCTGTTCGCGGCAGGCGGCGGAAAAACGTTGCGCGCCATAAACCCCGTTGCGATCGAGGAGCGCAACCGCGGGCAATCCCAACTCCGCGGCCCGCTCCGCTAATTGTTCGGGAAAAGAAGCGCCGCGAAGGAAACTAAAGGCACTGCAGGCGTGAAGTTCGACATAACTGCTCATCAGGACGTCGCCTAGTCATAGAGGCCGTCGAGCTGCCACCGACCGGTCCGATGCTGAGCGCGGCCGACGGCGCCGTTAGGCAACTCCAGATCCCATTCCGCCCGGGCCCATTTTTTCTCGTCCCACCAATCGCCTGAGGAAAGATAAGGTCCCTGCGAGGCGATGGGAATTCCCTCGAGCGGAGGTGAAAAGTTTCCCCGGAAACGGCGCAAAGCCGGACCGATCGGAGGCGACGATGGTCCGTTAGGCAGAGGGGGCAATTCCCAGGTGAAGGGAACGAGCCGGAAGGCATCGGCTCGATACGAATCCTCCAGCACGGGCGTGCCGACACGCTCTTGGCCTAACAATCCCGTGAGCCGGGTGAGTGTCTCGTGCAGCCGGCTTGGATCGCGCAAAGGCGTCTCGAAAAATTGGAACTGCTGCTCGCCGGGACGCGCCGGTCGCGCTTCCAGGGCCACGGCCACGATTGGATGTTCGGCCCGGAAAGTTTCCAGGTGCGTCTGAAGGAGGCGAAAGAGGAGTTCAATTGAATTGGTCGGATCGGGAATCTGGAAACGATGCTGGTAGGTCGTTTTGTCGGTAAAAGTGAGGCGGAGAGTCAGCTCCTCTGCGAGGAGATAAAGGGCGCCGAGTCGTTGTGTCAGTTGTTCAAGAAAACGTTGCAGGATGAAGAGGAGCGGCGCGGCGGTTTCGATCTCGTGCTCGAATTCCAGCTCCTCCGCGAAAATCTCCGGCGGCCTAACGAGTCGGAGAAGCCGGTGGGATTTTCCGCTTGCCTGTTCCCAGAGACGGAGGGCGGCCGGTCCGAGACGGGCGGCGAGATCGTCCTGCCGCAGCCCGGCGAGCTGGCCGAGGGTATGGATGCCCCACTTGTGGAAGATGGGGAGAAGGCGGGAGATTTCCGCGGCGCGCTCTTCCGCTCGTAGCATGGGAGAGATTAAAACAGGAACTGCGCATGTTCAACGGAACATGTCAGAGCGGCTGATCTGACTGCTTGCGCGTTCCCTGGCTATCCGCCCGGATGAAGCAGCCGCGACTTCGTCTCGTCGGAGAGAGAAGAATTTGCAATCCAATTGGCGGCGTTGCGCGGATCGGTTTTCAACCAGACACGCGCACTCGACTCGATCTCGTTGTTACGCAGATTGTCGTCGCCGATCGTCGCAGCCCACTGCAAGGCCGCCTGTGGATCGGCAGAGGTGATCCGGTTTGTGAATGCGCTCACGGCCTGATCGCGCGAGGGACTATCGGATAAATTTTCGAGCCAGCTGGCGGTGGCGTTGGGATCGCTCTTGCTCCAATAATTAACCAGGTTTTCGAAGACGCGCGCACGCGTCTCTCCCTCCGGAAAAGTCGCCGCCCACGCGCCGGCGGCCTGCGGATCATTCGCCGCCCATTGCGAAACGACGGAGGCAGCCGCGTTCGTCTGCGCCTCGCCGGAAAGGTGGGCTGTCATCTGCGCGGCTTTGGCCGGATCGTTTTCCGCTACCGCGGTGATGATGTTCGGCAGAACAGCTGCACGCGCGCCCGGGTCGGACAGATCCTTCGCCCAGTTGAGCGCGGCCTGTGGATCGTTCTGGGCCCATTGCCGCGAAATATTCTCGAGCAAAGTCCGGCGCAGATCCCCGCTGCTGTTGCTCATGGTGTAGCTGGCAGCGGCAGCCGGGTCGCTCTCCGCCCATTGCGAGATGATGGGATTGAGCGCGTTTTGGCGGTCGGGTCCAGCGGATAGTTTTTGCGCCCAATTCAAAGCGGTCTGGATATCGGCGGCCGCCAACTGCCGGGCGACCGATTGGGCCGCTTCCTCCTTTGTTTTACCTGCCGGCAAGGTCGCCACATAATCGGCCGCCGCCGCTGGATCGCTTTGCGCCCACATCGAGAGAACGTTTTGCAGAGCGCGCGTCCGGTTTTCATCCGCCGGCAACTGCTGCGTCCAGGTGAGCGCGGCGTGCGGATCGTTCTGCGCCCACTGCCGCGCGATGTTGGCAGTCGCACGATCGCGCATCGGTCCCGGCGGCAAAGAGGAAGCGATGGTCGCGGCATGTTGCGGATCTTTCCCCGCCCAGTTGGCGAGAATCG
>DASXDC010000062.1:0-6776 GCA_036490855.1 Chthoniobacterales bacterium | reverse complement strand
TCACCACGCCTACCAGGCGCACCTGCGTAATATCTACGAGCAGCGCTTCAGCCGGCGGATGAGTTTTCCCGAGTATCAACGCCAGATCGAAATCGTGACCGATCCTGAGGTGGTCGAGCGCTGGAAGGAAGAAGCGCGCAGCATCACGACCTACGTGACGTTAAAGGAAGAGCCGCCGCTCACTTTCCGCAGCGCGGCCGAGACGGAGCGGCATTTCCGGCAAACCTACCTGCCGACTTTGCTCCGGAGCAGCGCGGAAGCGAAGATCGACGGGGTGGTGAGCCGGGGCCTGTCCGACCGATCGTTAGGCAGATTGATCGAGGATGCGTGGGCGCGCGAATTTCGTTCACCCTCGAAGATGATGCAGGAGCTGATGGGCGCTTTTCGGCAGACTTCCTTGCACACTTTCCGTCATCGCAAAGGGATGCTCTTCGTCTCGGCGGTACGGGCGCGGCCGTTTCAACATGGCAGCTCGTCGGTTTCTTCATCGGTCGCCGCTATTCTCGCGACGCTGGGGGAGAATCCTGGCATCAATCGCAAGCAGCTCCTCGAGAAGTTGCCGCACGATCCAGCCGAAACACCCGAGGTTCATGAGAAGAAAAAGCTCTCGGTCGCATCCGATCTGCATTGGCTGATCAGCGAAGGCCACGTGATCGAATTTAACGACGGCGCCCTCGATCTGGCACGTCTCAAAACGCCTGCGTCGACATCAGCTCCCGGCAGCTCCGGAGAGGCGGAAGGCAGCTCGCCTAACGGGATCGTCGCGACCGAGCCCGCTTTGCCTAACGAGACGAATAACAGGCCGACGGAACAGCCCTCCACGGAGCCACCGCCCACCGAGATGCAGACGCAACCGGAGTCACCGGTTGTGGCCGAGCAGCCTTCCGCCGCCGCCATCACGCCGGAGCCAGAAGCCGAGAAAAGTGAAAGTCCGGACGCGGCCGCGTCACCCGCCCCGCCAGAAAATTGACCGCGGGGTGATCGTCCGGTCCCAGCGATGAGCTCGCCGCAATCCCTCGCGCGGCTTCTGCGGGACGCGACGGGCTGGCTGCTGATCGCGACGCTTTCTATTCGCCGTGGGACTATGGCGGGACGAGCGCTGGCGCGATTCGCCATCTCGATTGGCTCCTCGGCGTGATGTTGATTTTATGGTGTGCCGGCCTCGCATTGCGCAGCAATCTCGCGGCACCTTGCGAAGGTAGGGGGCGATCTTCCCCACGAATTTTTCTGAACGTTAGCCTGTCGCTCCTCTTTCTCGGCTGGTGGATGGCGCTCAATGCTCATGGGTTTTGGGATGCGGATTATGGGATTTTCCTGCCTCTCCGCTCGCCATTTCCGAATGCACCGGGCTCGATCGATCGCGCGTTGAGCATCGCGATGATGTGGCGCGTCACGACGCTTCTCGGCGGTGTCTGGGTAGTCGCTGATCTCATGTGTGACGAGAGATGGTTGCTCCGCATCTGGTGGGCGCTTGCTCTTGCCGGGTCGTCAATCGCGCTTCTCGGTCTCCTGCAAAAGGCAACAGGAGCGACGACAACGTTCTGGCAGGAAACTTATCCGGGTGAGGCGGCGGTCGGAACTTTCTTCGCCACTTTTTACTATCATGGGAACGCCGGAGCTTTTCTTAACCTCGCGTTGCCGGCGATCCTCGGCCTGGCTTTTCGTTATGCGAGCCGTCCGGGCCATCCGGTCGCCCGCGCGCTTTGGATCACTCTCTCGTTGATCGCGATCGTGGCCGTCTTCTCCGATACCTCGCGGATGGGACAACTGATTGCAGTTTTCATCATGCTCGGGCTCCTCATTTTATCCGCCGGGAAAATCTTTCGGCACGCACAGCATTTGGAGTGGAAGACGATCTGTCTCGCGCTTCTTATCGGGACGGTCGCGATCTGGGCGGTAACGCGGGTCAGTCATCTCGACCGCTCGCTGGAACGGTGGGACCGGACGGAAAATACCGTTTCAAAGGATGCGCGCTGGTTGGTGGATGAGGCGGCCATCCATGCGTTGCCCGCGGCGGGGTTGCTCGGGTTTGGGCCGGGCACCTTCAGCTCCGTCTTTCCTTATTTCAATCGGCTCGAGGGTCGCGCGGCGGGGGAATGGTTTTTTCTCCATAACGATTATCTGCAGACGCTGCTGGAGTGGGGCTGGCTCGGTGGGCTCTTGATTTTCTGTCTCTTTTTTGGCGGCGTCTTCGTCGCATTGCGCGGCCTAACGAATGCGGAAGCAATCGCCTTGTCCTCCCGGCGGCGGCAGTTTCTCGGGCTCGCGGTCGTGGCGCTGGTCGGCCTCGGCCTGCACGCCGCGGTTGATTTTCCGCTGCAGATTTCTTCGATTCAACTTTATGCCGCGATCTACCTCGGCGTCTGCTGGGGCAGCGGAAGCTGGCGCCGGCTCTAATTCCACGCTCCCGCGTCGTTAGGCGCGAAAGCGGGGCGCGGATTCTGCGCCGTTGGATCCTCCGTAGGAGCCTTCGCCGACGCCATAGCCGTGCGACGCGTAGTAATAGTAGTAGCCGGCGCCGCGACGGTGCGGAAGTCGGTTGAGAATCACTCCCGCAGGCCGTGCGGAGGCGGTCGCGAGGAGCGAAATCGCACGCAGGACAGCATTGCGCGGCGTTCTCGCCGCGCGGACGACGAGGCTGACGGTCTGCACGTGCGGGGCCATGAGGAGAGTGTCGCTGACCGCGAGGAGAGGCGCGCTATCGATCACGACGCGATCGAAAAGGCGAGCGGCCTCCGCCACCATTTCGGCAAAGGTGTGACCGCTCAGCAGCTCGGCCGGATTCGGCGCCCGCCGGCCACCGGGCAGGATGCTGAGCTCGCCTCCGGTCGCGGTCGTGTAACCAGGTGTTGTCAATTCCCGGGCCCGAGTAACGTCCACGTCGGTGGCGGCGACACGCAGGACCGCTTCGCCGAAGCCAACTTCGCCGACAAGGTAATCGACGACGCCGCGCACCTGCTGGCTTGGATCCGTTAGGCGCTGATTGCGTTCGGAAAAGATGCGATCGAGTCGCGGCCGGCGCAGGTCGCCGTCAATCAACAGCACGCGATGCCCCTGCTGCGCGAGAGCAAGGGCGTAGTTGGCGCTGGTGAAGCTTTTGCCTTCCGCCGGCAGCGCGCTGGTGAAAAGAAAAACGCGGCGCTCATTTTCCGGCCCGAGGAGAGAAAGCGAAGCGCGGAGATTTCGAAACGCTTCCGCGACCGGCTCCTCCGGTTCCTCCGCGACGAGCCGATATGTGGTGGTGGTGTCTGTCGAGCGAATCTCGCTCCTTTTCTTTTTCGCGACTGTCCGTTCAGGCACCGCCGCGAGAACGGGAATGCCGAGAAAGGCTTCTGTCTGGTCGACCGTCTTGAGCGAACGATCGAGAACGTCTGCGCCATAGACAAAAGCGAGCGCGGACAGCAAGCCGCCTAACAATCCCAGAAATATGGCTTTGGTCGGCTGCGGACTGGCCGGCTGGTAGGGCAGAGTGGCGTGTTCCGCGATGCTGACGGCGTTGGTTTTCACATCCTTCGTCAGGTTGGTTTCCTTGATCTGACGCAGGACGCTCTCGTAGAGCGCGCGGTCGGTTTCCGCCTGGCGCGCCAATTCCTGATAACCGATCGCCGCCTTGTTCAAAGCGAGCGCGGCCTTCTCCTGATCGGTAGCAGCTTCGCCGAGGCTGGTCTCGGCCGCCTGCGCCTGCGCGAGAACATTGCGCAGCACAGCGGGCTGAGCGAGCACTGCGCGCTTCAATGCTGCGCGCGCTTCATCGAGCGCGGCGCGGGCCGCCATCATTTTCGGATGCTTCGATTTATAGCGCTGCGTGAGACTCGCGACCGCCGACTCGAGTTGGGCAACGTCCTTGCGACGATCGGTCACGACTGGTGCGTTTGCGATACTCGGGATCGCAAGAAGAGCGTCGACGTTGCCACGAACCTGATCGATCTGCGCCAGCTCGCTTTCGAGCCGTACCCGATCGGCTTTGGCCCCGGTGACTTTGCTTGTCAATTCCTGAAGCTTATCTTCGACAAGACCTCCGCGTCCGCCACCGGCGCCGCTCTGCGTTCCGGTCGCGGCCGCGCCACCCCCAGTTGGAGCGCATCGGGAGTTTTGGCCTTGTATTCCGCGACGGCCGCTTCGCTCCGCTGAAGGTTGGTCTTGAGGCGTTCCTCCTCCTCCATCAGATAGCGCAGACTTTCCTGGCTGAAATTCGCGCGCCGCTCGATCGACATGCGGATGTATTCGCGTCCGATCGCTTCCGCGAGACGCTGCGCCATGGCCGGGTCGCGATTGATGACGTAGAGATCGATCAGGCGCGTGCCGCGGCGGATGACTGGTTTCACCATCGAGGCGAGAGCGCCGCCGAGCGCATCTTCCATCGGGGTGAAGGCTCGGTCGCGCGGCGAAATGAAAGGAGTCTTGGAAACCGCGTCCGTCTTCGGTCTTGGCGAGCTTGCTTTCTCCGCGCTCGCGCTCTGGCCGAGCAACGCACGACCGCCATCATCCGCCAGACATTCGGCGCGCACGACGCGCGCCATCAGAGTTCGATTCGTTAGGTTCTGCTCGATCGTGCGGAGCGCTTCCTGACTGGCGAGAAACATCGAGCGCATGCGGGAGGTATTTTCTTCCCCGGAAATCATGGTCGGTTCCTGAAAATCCACCTCGAGAACGGCGTGGCTTTGATAAAGCTTCGGAGTGCGCGCGAGGTAACCGAGGGCGAGGAAGAGACCTGCGACGACGCAGAGGCCGACCACCCAAAGATGTTCGAGGATGGAATGCCAAAAATGACGGAAATCGAAACCTCGACTGCTCGCTGCCGTTGGATCGGGAATAACGGTCAGGCCCGCCGGGATCGGCTGCGAGACTTGCGGAAGAGGATTGTTCATTTCAGAAATAATGGGAGTCAATCGAGGGTCGGTGATCGCCTAACGAACGATGAAGTGGGTGACATCGCTAAAAGATGCTTTCTCCCACCGTCACCGTGTCGCCCGGGACGACTAGGAAACTCCCGCCCTCGCCTTTGGCGACCCGCTTTCCATTTACCTTCATGATCTGGTCGCCGCCGCCCTCGCGATGGCGGCGAACGCTGATCCGATCAGGCGCGGCGATGCGAGTGTAGCCGCCCGCCATCGCGACGGCTTCGAGAAGATCGACTCCCCCCGGACTTCCGTCGGGCATTTCGTAGCTGCCCGGCCGGTTGATCTGGCCGAGGATCGTGAAGCGGCGCTTGGCATAGCCGACGAGAGCGAGGTTGATTTTCGGATTAACCAGGTAATCGCGACCGTAGAGATCGGTCAGACGTGCGGTCGCTTCCGGGAGAGTGAGGCCGCCGAGATGAACCGAGCCGAGCAGAGGCATGCTGAGATTTCCTTCGGCATTGAGGCGTCCATTGGTGTGGAGGTCGTCTTCACCGAAAACTTCCACACTCACCTGATCGTTGGCGCTCAAGCGATAGCCGCTCGGGGCGCTGATGGATTCTGATCCGTTAGGGGCTTCGGAAGCGGGCGCGGGCGCTGGCGAGGAGGGTGCGGTGACGGCAGGCTGCCGTGGGGAGTCGAAGACATTCGATTGGCCTAACGAAAAGCTGGTGGCGAGGAGGAAACCAACTGCCGCGAAGCTGCCGAGGAGGCTGCGGTGGCAACGCATCTCAGAATGTGAGTGAACTCCGGACGCCGAGTTGGTTGTCATAAAAACTGAACGGATCGAGGGAACTGTCGTCTTCACGGTGAAAGTAGAAGATCCCGGCGACCCAGTAGCTGGTTAGGTTAAGATCAAGGGAGCCTTGAAGAAAATAGTAGTCGTCGCTGCGATTTGACGCAACGCCGCCGAGCGTGCTGAAGTAGATGGAATTTTCATAACCGACTGTGAGGCCGACGTAGACCCGCTGCAGGAAGCGTTGCCGGGCCGAGAAGATGACGCTGGTCGAATAAAAGTCCTCCGATCCGAGCGTGGCGGAGTTCTGAGTCCGGCGCGAAAAAGTAAGGGAAAGGCTCGTGCCATCGAACGGCTGATAGAAAATACTGCCATCGAAAACTGGCGAACCATCGTCACTGGCCCCGCCGCTGATTTGCCGAAACTCGACGCCCGCGGAAACAGTTGCGCTGACCTTGCCGGTTAATTCGTAAGAGGCGCGGGCATTGATTTGCTCAAAGGTTTGGTCCTGACTCGGTGCATCGACAAAATTCAATCCACTGCTTAAGCCGAGTCCAATCGTCAGCTTTGGACTGTAGGTATAGTTGAGATAAAAATTGCCCGAGAGCACCGATGAACTGATGAGACTGGAATAATCCGAGAGGCCGTAGCTGACGCCGCCGGTGAGAAATGTTTTGCCGGTGAGCGAGTAATTGGCGTTGATCCTAGTGGTGTAGATGTTGACGCGGGTCCGGCCCGCGACATCCAGATTGGTGCGCGTGAAATCGGTGCCGGTGCCGGTCGGTGAGGAAAGGCCGGTCCCGTCGAGAATCTGAATATCCTGGGTCAGATCGAGACTGAGCAGCGGAAAGCGGTACTGGCCGGCGAGCGCGATGATGTGCTGGACCGCGTCGTTTTCAGAATGACTGGCGAAGATGTAGGCGTCGGGAGTGTAGCTCAGGTTGACAAAGTTGTTGTCAGCATCGCCGATACCGAGATTGATGGAGGGCTCGATCACCGTGTACAAATCTCCTTTCGGGTTATTTTGATTGAGATTGATGTTGTCGTCGTAGACTTCGCGAACCGCCAGGCTGACTTGATAGCGGAGTCGGCGTGGCGTCGCCGATTCTTCATGCGCGACGATTTCGACTTCAGCGGACTGG
>DASXDC010000061.1:0-3768 GCA_036490855.1 Chthoniobacterales bacterium | reverse complement strand
CGTCGCCGTTCTCACCCTCATTCTCGTCTGGGCCTATTGGGAGCACTACCGCCATCTCCTGCGTCAGCCCGGCCGGTGATCCTCTTTCACGACCCGCGCTCGGCGGAGTATTCCGCGACTGGACATCCGGAAAGCCCGAGCCGGGTCAAGGCGAGCGCGCCTCATCTCCACCGTCTGCATCCGGAATGGAAGTGGCGCCAGCCTAACGAGGCGACCGATGAGATGCTTCTCCGCGCCCACAGCGCCGCCCACCTCGCGCGCATCCGTCGCGCGGCTCACGATTTTGATGCCGACACGCCCGCTTATTCAAACATTTTCGCCCATGCCGCCCGCGCCTCGGGCGCGGCTTGCGCCGTAGCGAGGGCTTCGTTAGGCGGAAACCGCGCCTTCAGCCTCATGCGACCGCCTGGGCATCACGCGACGCGCGAGCAGGCGATGGGCTTCTGCTTTTTCAACCACGTTGCGGTCGCGGCCCTTGACGCTTTGGCGCAGGGCGCGGAGCGGGTCGGCATTTGGGATTTCGACGCCCACCATGGCAATGGCACCGAGGCGATCGTGGCCGGCCATTCCCAGATCTCATTTGCGTCCATCCATCAATTTCCCGGTTATCCCGGTACCGGAACGCGCTCGTTAGGCAACGTCCATAACTTTCCAGTTCCACCCCTCGCTTCCCGCGCCGAGCACCGCGACGCCGTCGAACGCGCGCTCGCGATCCTCCTTGAGTTCCAGCCCGACCTCCTCCTCATCTCAGCCGGCTTTGACGCCTATGCCGTTGATCCGATCACGCAGCTCAGTCTGGAGGGCGAAGACTTCGGGCTCTTCGGAAAATGGCTGCGTGAAACCGGCGTCGCGGCCGGTGGCATTCTCGAAGGCGGTTACAGCGATGAGCTGCCGGAATTGATCGAGGCCTTCCTCGTCGCGTGGGAAGGCTGAAAACAACCTCGATCATTCGTTAGGCTCTAACCGCCCAGGGAGGAGCGCGATAATCGGATACCGCGACGTGGAGCCGGCCGCGCCGCCTAATCAATCGCCGCTCCGCCCCTAACGATCGCGACAGGAAGACGAGCGCGGCTTGATTATCCCCTCCCCTTCGCCAAGTTTTGCCTCAGGCCGCTTCATGATTTCTGACCTGATAAAAATCGAACGAGTCGCGACCGACTCGAGGATTTTCGCCTTCAGCCGCTGGGACGCACTCCCGGCGCTTGCCGGGTTTTTTCATCTCGCGTTCTTCTTCGCGCTTTTCTTCCTCTACCCGCACACCCCGCTCTGGATCATGCTCATCCTCGGCTTTCTCTACGCCTTGATGATCAACGCCAACATCAATGGCGTGGCGCACAATTTCATTCACAATCCCTTCTTTCGCGCGCCGCTCTTCAATCGCCTCTTCGGCGTCGTCGAGTCAGTCGCCTGCTGTTTTTCGCAGACCTACTACGACGTCGTTCACACCCAGCATCACAAGGGGAACAGCGATCGGCAGGATGAGAACGGAGAGACAATCGATTGGCTCTCGATCTACCGGCATGGACACGACGACGAACCGGAGAATCCCTGGAGTTACGTCTTCCTCAGTTTCTTTCGCGACAACCCGGCGGCGATCAAACGCGAGTTGAGGAAACGCGGCCCAAGCGAAGTGCGCTGGGGAAACGCCGAGCTGATCGCAGTTGTCGTGACACTCCTGACGATGCTCTTCTTCAACTGGCGCTACGTGGTTTGCTATTTTTTGCCCTTCTTCTATCTCGGGCATTGCTTCAGTTATTTGAACGGATACTTCCGGCACTACGGCGCCGACCCCGAGAAGCCGATCGCCTGGGGCGTGAGCAGCTACGGCAAAATCTACAACTGGCTCTTCTTCTACAACGGCTACCACGCTGAGCATCATTTCCGGCCGAAAGTGCACTGGACGAAGATCGAGCAATTCCATCAGCAGATCGCCGACCTGCAGCGAGCGGAAGGGGTGCGTGTGATCGAGCACGCGCACATGCTCGGATTCCTCGATCCCAATCTTCCGCCACGCCCGGGCAGCGGACACACCACAGCCACCGCTGCTTCCTCATGACTTTTCGTTAGGCGAAGATTCGGTTCGCAGACCGTGGTCGATTACGCCACGGGAGAGAGGAGATTGTGTCCGGTCATCTCTTTTGGCTTCGGCAGCCCGAGCAGAAAGAGCAGCGTCGGCGCAATATCAGCCAGGATGCCGTTCGCGAGACGGAAGTTCTTCGCGTCTTCTGCGACGTAAATCAGGTGCACGAGGTTGGTCGTGTGCGCCGTATTGGGCGAGCCGTCGGCGTTTCGCATTTGCTCGCAGTTCCCGTGATCCGCGGTCAGGAGCAGCTTGCCGCCTAACGACAACACCGCCGGCACGAGCCGGGCGAGGCAGGCATCGATCGTCTCGACCGCTTTGACTCCGGCCGCGACCACGCCGGTGTGGCCGACCATGTCGGGGTTGGCGTAGTTCAGAATGATAAGGTCATACCGATCGAGCCGGCTCAGGATCTCGTTCGTCACTTCTTCCGCACTCATCTCCGGCTGGAGATCGTAGGTCGCCACCTTCGGTGACGGGATGATTTTCCGCTCCTCGCCCGCCGCCGGTTTCTCCACTCCACCGTTAAAAAAATACGTCACGTGCGGGTACTTTTCCGTCTCTGCAATGCGCAGCTGTTTCCTCCCCGCCGCGCTCACCACGTCGCCGAGAATGTTCTCGAGCGACTGCGGCCGGAAGACGACCGGACAGTGGTAAGTCACATCGTATTCCGTCATCGTGACGTAGTGCACCTGCGGCCAGACCTCGCGCTCGAACCCGCCGAAATCCCGGAGGAGAAACGCCTGCGAAAGCTGCCGTGCGCGATCGGCGCGGAAGTTGAAAAAAATCACAGTATCGCCATCGCGAATCCGCTGTTCGTTAGGCTCGGCGAAGATGAGCGGCGGCATAAACTCGTCCGTCTTGCCTTGGGCATAATGACGGCTGACCGCGGCCGACGGTTTGTCTTCGCAGTTTTCCCCGCGCCCGAGCACAATCGCGTCCCAGGCCAGCTTCGTTCTGTCCCAGCGCCGATCGCGATCCATTGCAAAGTAACGCCCCACGACGGTGATGATCCGCGCGTCGCTCTGCGCCAGTTGCGCACTGCAGGTCGTTAGGTAATCGGCGCCGCTCGTTGGCGATGCATCGCGCCCGTCCGTGATCGCATGCACCAGAATCTTCTCGATCCCGGCATTCTTCGCCACCGCCGCGAGCGCGACCAGATGGCTGTAGTGACTGTGCACGCCGCCATCCGAAACCAACCCGATAAGATGCAGGCGGCCTGTCCGCGCTTTCGCGAATGTTTCCTTCAGCACATCGTTAGTCTGGAGTTCGCCTTCCGCGATCGCCTTGTTGATCCGGGTCAGATCCTGATAGACGATCCGGCCCGCGCCAAGATTCAGATGGCCGACTTCGGAGTTTCCCATCTGCCCGGCCGGCAGGCCGACGTCCTCGCCGCTCGCGCTCAATGTCGCGACCGGATATTCGCGATAAAGCCGGTCGTGAAACGGCGTCTGCGCGAGCAGGGTCGCGTCGCCGTTTTGTTCCCGGGCCGCTTTTCCCCCGGGGTTAATGCCCCATCCGTCGCGGATGACGAGAACGATCGGCTTTGCCATCCGCCATTCTCCCGGCGCGCACCCGCGCTCTCAAGCGATTTCCCGCGGCGCGGGATTGACAAGGCCCGTCGCCGCTCACTCTATCCCCTCAGTGAAATGGCGTAACCAGATCCTGGCGCTGCTTTGCCTAACGAT
>DASXDC010000060.1:0-2898 GCA_036490855.1 Chthoniobacterales bacterium | reverse complement strand
AGGAGCGTTTTGATCGAGCCTTCGCTAAGATCGTTCCAACGCATCCCTTCCGATTCCTCGTTAGGCAGCGATCTTGTCTTCGACGACGCGGCCGTCGAATAAATGAATCGTGCGGTCAGCGTGCTGCGCGAAACGTGCGTCGTGCGTCACCATGCAGATGGTCGCGCCGCCGGCGTGCAGTTCCTTCAGCAAATCCATAACCGCCTCGCCGTTGCGGGAATCGAGATTGCCGGTCGGCTCATCGGCCAGAAGGATAGCGGGCTTGCCGGCAAGAGCTCGCGCGACTGCGACACGTTGCTGCTGGCCGCCGGAAAGCTGACTCGGGAGATGCTTCGCGCGATGCGCCATGCCGACGCGTTCGAGCGCTTCGTTGACAAATGCCTTGCGTTCGCTCGCGCCCATCCCGCGATAGGTCAGCGGCAATTCGACGTTCTCGTAAACCGTCAGGTCGCCGATGAGGTTGAAGCTTTGGAAGATGAAACCGATCTCGCGATTGCGGATGCGGGCGCGCTCGGGAAAGGACAGGTTCGCGACCTCGCCGCCCTTCAGGGAATAGCTGCCGTCCGAGGGCGTATCGAGCAAGCCGAGGATAGAGAGCAACGTCGATTTTCCGCAACCGGACGGGCCGGCGATGGAAACGTATTCGCCGCTGCGGATGTCGAGATGAATGCCGGAGAGGGCGTGCGTTTCCACTTCATCAGTGAGGAAGACTTTGGTCACGCCATCGAGGTGAATGAGAGTGTGGTTGCCGTCGTTCATTATGGTGTTGGTGCGATGGAGAGGTGGTCGTTAGGTTCTGTTTAATTGAGACTGATGCGGTCGTGCGAATCGTAGGCGCTGGTGTCGGAAAGAATCACCTGGTCGCCCTCCTTCAAACCGCTCAGGATTTCGATGGTGTTGACGGAACTGCGGCCGAAATGGACCGGGGTGCGGATCGCTTCACCGTTAGTCGTTAGGCGAAAGACGCCGACGGTCGCGCCATCCTGTGCGAAGGCCGGACGCCCGACATAGAGGACGTTGTCGAGACGTTCGAGTTCGATTGTTCCGTCGACGCTCAGGTCGGGCCGCGCCCCTTTCGGAAGCGGCCCGTCGAGTGCGACGTCGACTGTGACCGTTCCCTGCTCGACCGCGGGATCGACGCGAATGACGTGTCCGTCAACGACTCCGTTGCGCGTATCGACCGAGGCTTTTTGGTTAATTTGAATATCCTTCGCCTGGGTTTCGGCGATCTTGATTTGTGCTTTTAATTTCGTCGGATCGGCGACACGCGCGAGATTAGTGCCGGCCGTGACGCGCTGGCCGACCTCGACCGGAAGCTGCTGCAGCACACCTGCCATGCCGGCTTTGACGTGGAGCGCTTCCACGTCCCGTGCTTTCAGGGCAGCCGATGCTTTCAGTTGATCGACGGTCGCCTGCTTGGCCGCGAGCTGCGGATCGATCGAATCGCGGGCGAACTCGAGGCGTTTTTGCTCGATCTTGTCGCGATTCTCGAGCTCGTCGCGCTTGATGATGGAGGTTTTGTATTCCAACTCGGCGATGAGACCGTTCTTTTTAAGGTTGTCGTTCGTTTCAGCTTCCATCTTCGCCTGCTGATACTCCGAATGGACCTGCGCGGTGGTCGACTCCTGATTTAAAAGCTCGCGCTGCAAAGTCGCGCGCAGCGTTGTGAGCTCCGCCTCCCCGGCTTTGGCCTGCGATTCGGCGTCGAGGGCTGCCTGTTCCAAATCAGGGCTGGAAAGCTCGAGGATGACTGTGTCCGGCTGCACGTGCGCCCCCGGCCTAACGATAATCTTTTCCACCCGGCCTTCTTTCGAAGCCGCGATCCAGCGGATGTCTTCCGGCACGAGCGTGCCGAGACCGCGCACTTGGCGCAGCATCGGCCCGCGTTTCACGGTGTCGATCCAGACGGAAGCGCGATCGACACTGATCGCGGCCGGTTTCAACCGCGCCACGATCACAGAGATGAGGATGATGCCGAGAAGCGACGCGCCCCCGATGATCAGCCGCCGTTTCTTTTTTTTGCGGGCAACGTCGGGGCGCGGGACATCCATGGAAGAGGTGGCAGGTGTGAAGCCCGGAGCTCGCGCGGGTGCCGGGGTGCCGCCGCCGATGACTTCGAAGCTTCTTTGCATGATGATGAACCAGTCGAGCGCTTAAAGCACGCCCGCAGTGTGGATGAGAGTCGCGACCGCCTGGACGCCATTCACGATCGGCAGGATCGCGGTCAGGATGAGGGTGGCGAAGACTCCGGCGTCAACGACAAATCCGCGGGCCGCTTCATCCGCGAAATATTTGCGGCTCAGTTCGAAGAATGCTGGCGGATGAAATTTGACCGGCGAGCCACAAGATCGGGAGAGATGTGGGCTTTGGTAGTGTTGGTCGATCAACGGAAAGTTTCGACCGTCGCGCGTGGAGCGAGGGTCAGAATCGGACCGCCGCTCGATGTTTAGGATGTGAGGTTTGTTTTTCATAGTCTTACTTCCTGTTTCCTGTGAGATGCATTTGCCCTCACCTTTGGATTCAGAATTATTGCGTGAATGGCGGCTCCTGTTGCAATGGCCGTGCCAGCGGCTGACGTAAGTTCTAAAACGCTGTTTTGCAGATTGTTATGCGACACACCTCATTTTAGGCAGCATCTTCAATGCATCGCCGTTGGGATTGGGATGTCCCGATTGCGGGACAGCGGCGCTTGTTCCAGAGTCTGGAGCCGCCAATCAAACGAAGAGCGTTTCTTGTCGTTAGGGCCTAACGAGGAAGGCGCAGGAGCGCATCGCAGCCGGGACGGTCGGCGCGATTGGCAAGCGTCAGCGAGCCATTGTGCGCTTCGGCGATCTGGCGGCTGAGGGTGAGGCCGATTCCGGAACCGCCCGGTTTTGTGGTGAAGAAGGGCACAAAAAG
>DASXDC010000059.1:0-4359 GCA_036490855.1 Chthoniobacterales bacterium | reverse complement strand
TGAAACGCGCTTGTTGCTTGAGCCGCGTTTTCTTTCCATCTCGCGCACGACGCTGGGAGGCAACGGGCGTGACAGTTCTTGCGCCAGCCATTCGTAGCAGGCGCGCTGCGTCCGCGGCTCGTCATCGGTCACGTTCACTATCTGTGATTCGTTAGGCGCGCTGATTAGCTGCAGGAGGGCCGAGGCGATGTCGTCGCGATGGGCCTGGTTGAGATAGCGCGCGCCATTTTCCTCCAGACGCGCTTCTCCCGAGAGGAATCTGCGCAGCAGGGCCGAGCGGCCGGGACCGTAAATTCCGGACAGCCGCGCGACCAGCCCACCGTTTTGCCTAACGAGATCCTCTGTTTCGCGCAGGACGCGCCCGGTCGCATGTTGCGGCTCGGCGGCGCTTTCTTCATCGACCCATTCGCCGTCTGTCTGCGCATAAACTGATGTGCTGCTGGTGTAGAGAAAACGCTGCGGGTGCAGCACCGCGAGCAGATGGCGCGCGCCTTCCAGATAAACGCGCCGATAACTTTCCAACCCGGCGCCACCGGAGCTGGCGCAGTGAATCACCGCCTCAAACTCGCCCGCGGCCAGTTCCACCGCCGCGCGATCGGAAATATCGACCGCCCGGACTGCGAATGATTTCCCCGCCAGTTGCGCCGCCGATTCCTCCGAGTGCGTCCAGCCTTCCACCTCCCATCCGTCGTCGTGGAAGAGATCGGCGGCCGCGAGACCGACATAGCCGCAGCCAGCGATCAGGAGGCGGCGCATCAGGAGGAAAAAGCGGCGACCTCGATCTCGTCAAACTCGTTAGGCTGAACCACCCGCACCTGTTTCAGCCGAATCAGTTCGAGAAGAGCGAGGAAGGTGACGACAATTTCCACCCGCGAAGCCAGGCGGGCGAAGAGATCGGAGAACTTGACCGATTTTTCCTCGCTCACCGTTTGCAGGATGCGCTCGATCTTGTCCGAGACGGTAAAATTTTCGCCGAAGATCTCGCGCAAATCCTCCTTTGCATCGAGACGCCTAAGCACGTTCTGGAATGCATTGATCAGCTGAAAAATCCCGACTTCGCCAAGGCGCAGCGGCGCGACTTCCGGCAGGATGCCATCGCCGATCCGCGCGAAAATGCGCTCCTGCTCCCGCTCGCGCGTCTGGAGCTGCGCGGCCGCTTCTTTGAACTTCTTGTATTCGATCAACTGCCGGATCAAATCCCAGCGTGGATCGTCTTCCTCCACGTCCTCTTCCGGCGGTTGCTGGTCGACCGGGAGAAGGCTGCGGCTTTTGAGATAAATCAGGTTCGCAGCCATGACGACGAACTCGCCCGCGACGTCGATGTTCAGCTCCTTGAACGCCTGCAAATATTCGAGGTATTGCTGCGTGATCCGCTCGAGCGAGATGTCATAAATGTCGAGCTCATCGCGCTTGATCAGGTAAAGAAGGAGATCGAGCGGGCCTTCGAAAATCTCGAGCCGGACTTTGTATTCGGTCTCCATCGTTAGGCGGAAGTTTGTCCCGCTTTCACGCGGTTCCAGATTTCGTCGAGGGCTGCGAGGTCGGCTTCGCCAAGTTTTATTCCCTTCCGCTCGAGCTCCTGCTCCATCGCATGGAAGCGCGTGATAAATTTCTCCGTCGCCGCGGCCAGGACAGTCTCGGCGTCGAGCTTGTTCTTTCGCACCAGGTTGACGACCGCGAAGAGCAGGTCGCCCAACTCATCGGTCATCGCCTTCCGATCTCCCGCTGCCAGCGCTTCCTTGGCTTCCCCCAATTCCTCTTCCACTTTTGCGACCACGTCGCACAGTTCGCTCCAATCGAAATTTACCCGCGCCGCTTTCGTTTGCGCCTTTTGCGCGAGCATGAGCGCAGGCAGAGCTCTGGTTAGGCCGGCAAAATAACCGCGCCCGGCCGCCGCCGGCTTTTCCGCGCGCTTGATCTCGTCCCATTGTTTCAGGACGGCGCCGGTATCGGTCGCCTCGGCCTGGCCAAAAACATGAGGGTGCCGCCTAACAAGTTTGTCCGCGATCTCCCGCGCCACGTCCTCGAGATTGAAGCGGCCACTTCCCTGCGCGATCTCGGAATGCATCACGACCTGAAGCAAAAGGTCGCCCAGTTCCTCGCGCAGATTTGCCTCGTCCTTTGCCAGGATCGCCGCCGCCAATTCGTAGGCTTCTTCGAGCAGGCCGGGGACTAACGATTCGTGGGTTTGCTCGCGATCCCAGGGGCAACCGCCCGGCGCGCGCAGTTGCGCCACGATCTGGCAGAGGCGGCGGAAATTCGTTGGAGCGTCCACGCGTTTCCTTCCACCATCAACCGGGCAGCGGCAACCGGATCAAATTCGCCAGAGCGAACGATGGGTGCCGAACTCGGAGATTTCGCCGGAGGTTTTGCGGCCGACGTAGACCGCGATTCCGATCACGCTGACAAGTGTGCCGACGAAAATGATCGCGACCAGCCACGAGGGAATGTACCCGACTCGGAGCGCGCGATAGAAGGCGCCGATACTGTCGATCGGCTCGGCCGCATGCAGGAAAATTTTCAAGATCCACGCGATCATGATGAGGACGAAGATGAAAACGTAGTTGCGTTTCAGACGGCGCCCGACCGCTTCCAGTCTGCCGATCTTGAACGAAGGCAGAATCAAATCTTCGCAGACCAGTTTCTTCCATTCGCCCTGCAGGAGATGGCGATTCTCCATGATCATCGGAACGAGAAAATGCGCTTCGAGCATGCGGACCCGCGCCCGAAAGGCGTCGTAGAAACGGTAACGGCGCGCCTCGATCCAGAGCATGATCCAGACGATGGCGAGATTGAAAAAGAAGATGAGATGCGGCACCCCGGCATTCGAGAACGCGATCGTGATGATCGCGGTGCTGCTCGTAACGGCCCAATTCGTCGTCGTGTCGAGCCGCTGCCGCCAGACCATGATGCGGCTCAATTCGCCGCGATAAAAATGCGACATGGCGTTGACGTAGCCCTGGTCGTAGAGGCTGCTCTGGACGGAGTGCGCCACCTCATGAGCGGCTTCGGGATTCTCGTTCGCCACGCGTCGCGAATGATTCGACATCGGCGCGGCGCGCGTCAATCTATCAATTCACCGTCGCCATGATTTCGCCGCTCCTCGATTCTCTGCTCGATCCGAAGCGGGTCGCGCTCGATCTGCGCGGCCGCACCGCGGGCGAGGCGATCTGGGAAATCGTCGAGCTCCTGCGCGAAAGCGGCGAGCTGCAGAAGCCGGACGAATTTTTCTCCGCCGTGATGGAGCGGGAGGAGAAAAGCTCGACCGTTGCGAATGGCGGCGTCGCCTTCCCGCACGCCCGCACCCAATTGGTCGATCAGCTGCTCCTCGGGATCGGGCGAAGCCGCGAGGGAATTTCCTTCGGCGAAGCGAAAACGCCGGTTCACCTCCTCTTCGTCCTCGCCGTTCCGCAACAGATGGTGAACGACTACCTCATCTGCGTCGGCGCGCTCGCCCGTCTCCTGAACAACGAGCAGCGCCGGGCCGCGTTGATGGAAGCGTCAACGACGGGTGGCTTCTTCGAGCGACTCCGAGAGGAGCGCTGATTCGTTAGCCTGGGAAAGTTGCTCGCGGTAATACCAGCGATGCAGGTGCCGTGGCGAGAGTCCCAATTTGTAGAGCAGGATGAAAAGACCGTTTTGAATCGAGGTTTGCCAGGCTCCACGGTGCTGGTGACGGCGATCGGAGGATTGCACCGGAGGATCGAGCACCGCCACTTTTCCCGCACGCCGGAGTCGGCGCGAGAATTCCATGTCTTCCATCAGCGGGATGGGAGCGAAGCCGCCGAGCGTGTGGAAGGTGTTCCGCCTAACGAAGACTGATTGGTCGCCAAAAAAACTCCCGCCGTGCCGCGCCATGAAACGGCCAACCGTCTCGAGCCAGAGAAGCCGCGGATGGCGCGCATCGAATTTACGATAAAAAGCCCCACCGATCACTCCCGGATCGCGCAGCGCCTGGTGGATGGCCGCGACATGCGCGGCGTTGATGATCGAGTCGGCGTGATGAAAAATCAGCACTTCGCCGGTTGCGCTTTCCGCCGCCAGATTCATCTGCGCGCCGCGGTTCGGTTGGGTCGCGCGGAGATAAATCGCGCCCGCTGCCGTCATCGCTTCCGCGGTCGCCGGATCGGGTGAAGCGTCGACCACGATCACTTCATGCAGCGCATGAAGCGCGATCAAGACCGGGACGGAGCGAACGAGGTTGGCGTGGTCCTTCCACGAAGGGATGATGACGCTGAGCCGCAACGCTGCGGTCGCGGGAGGACTCACTTGGATTTATTCAAAAGCCGGTTGCGCGCGCGATCGAGGGCTCGCCGCTCGCTCGCGGTCAGGCTGCCGATGCCTGACTTGGAAATCTTC
>DASXDC010000058.1:0-4552 GCA_036490855.1 Chthoniobacterales bacterium | reverse complement strand
TGATCGGATTCTGCGCGCCGAAGAAAACCGTCATCCGCACCTTGCCCTTGATGCTGTCGAGGAAATGCTTCGTCTTGTCGGAGAGCTGATACTTCTTGTCGCGCGAAAGATCCCAACGGCGGTAATGCTCGAAGCCGAGATAATTCACCATCGCGGCCAGGACGATGATGATCGCGATCTGCACGATCACGTTCAGGCCGATCTGGAAACGATGAATCCGCTGCGGCTTCTCGGGCGGGGGTGGTGGCGTCGTCTCGTCAGCCATCGATCAGAGCCTCCATTTCCGCGATTGGAACGCCTGGTAAGTGAAAGTCAGCATCACGATCGTCATGCTGATGTAGAGGACCATCGGGCGGGTATCGATCTCGCCGCGGGAGAGCGTTCCCATTTGTTCGATGGCGGAGAAATAGCCGAGCAATTGCCGCGTCTCGGAGCTGACGTCGAGGAGGATAAACGAGACCAGCCCGAGGAAGAAAAGGAGCGTGATGACGGCGAAGGAGATGATTGCGGCCACGATCTGGTTCTTCGTCAGGACGGAAGCGAAGCAGCCGATCGAGAGATAAAACATCCCGAGGAGCAGGAGCATGAGATAGCCGCCGAGATAGGCGCCGGTCGAGCTCGCAGCCGCCTCGTGGGTGAGGGATTGGAAGACGACGAAATAGAGCAGAGTCGGAATCCAGAGCACGATGTAGAAAAAGAGCGCGCCGAAATATTTCGAGAGCACGACCTGCCAGTCGCGCACCGGCGCCGTCATCAGCGGCTCGATCGTGCCGAGCTTAAATTCCTCCGCGAAGAGCCGCATCGTGATGAGCGGGAAAATGAGGACGAACGCGAACCAGAAGAAGACGGAGTTAAAGAACGCTTCCTGGACGGAATAGGGCACCGCCCGCTGGTTCATGAAGGAAACCTGGAAGTAGAAATCGACCCCGCTGACGAGGAGGAAAAAGACGAGGACGATGTACGCGATCGGGGAGTAGAAGTAACTTTTGATCTCGCGGGAGAGGAGAGTGGAGAATTTACGCATGGGCGAGGTGGGGAGTGGCGGGGAGGTGGAGTGGTGGAGTTTTGGAGTTTTGGGGAGTTGGAGTGATGGAGTTTTGGGGAGTTGGAGTGTTGGGGGTTTGGGGAGTTGGGGCGTATTCGTCGGGGTCTTCGGCGATTCGGTCGGTCCAATCTCCGTCGTCGCGCTTTTGTTCGAGCTTTTCGATCAGGCGCAGGAGGCGGTTTTCGACTTCGTAGTGCAAGGCGTCGATCTCTTCGAAACGTTCGGCTTTGATCTGGCCGGTCCGCATTAGGCCGATTGATCGGGTCATCGTCTCGGCCAATGAACCGAGCGCGATGTAGAGGTATTGAATGTATTCTTTCACCGAACGGCGCCCGTAGCCTTCCGAGATGTTGGCCGAGACAGATTGAGCGGCATCAGCGAGTTGAGCGCGAAGTTTAAAATCGATCGTCGATTTCACGAAAGCGACATCCCAAACCAGCTCAAAGAGCGCAAGAGCCCTCTGCCAGACAATCAGGCCCATATAGCCCCGATTCTTATTCCGCCGCTCAGTTTGATAATCCCCCATAACTCCACCACTCCACCAACCCATTACTCCAAAACTCCACCACTCCAATACTCCCCCACTTCCCCGCTCCCTCAGCCATCATCCGGATGCGTAATCTCCACAAACACATCCTCCAACGTCGCCTTGCGCTGAGTCAGCTCCCGCACTGCCCAATGCCGTTCGCTTGCGAGACGGAAGACCTCCGGCCGCACATCCGCCCCCGCCTCGACCCGGAGCGAGAACACCTGCCAGTCCTCATCGTTCGTCATCCCGACATCCTTCACCCCCACGATCTTTTTCAATTCCGCCACGCCGTTGTCGTTCCCCGTCTTCGCCTCCAGCATCACGCTGGTCGCCGTCCGCATCTGGTTGAGCAAATTCTCCGGCGTATCGCAGGCTTCGATCCGGCCCTGGTTGATGATGATGATGCGGCTGCAGGTCATCTCCACCTCCGGCAGGATGTGGGTCGAGAGCAGGATCGTGTGCTGCCGCCCGAGATTTCTAATTAGCTCGCGCACCTGGCGGATTTGGTTTGGGTCGAGCCCGCTCGTCGGCTCGTCGAGAATCAGGAGATCCGGCTCATGGACGAGCGCATCGGCCAGGCCGACCCGCTGGCGGTAGCCTTTCGAGAGCGTGCCGATCAATTTTTTCTCCACCTCTTTTAAACCGCAAAGCTCCTTCACGTCGCCGACCCGCTCGTTGATCCGGCGGTGCGCCACGCCCTTGAGCGCGGCCCGGTAATCGAGGTATTCCGTCACCCGCATGTCGTTATAGAGCGGGACGTTTTCCGGCATGTAACCGAGATGCGCGCGGGCCTGGAGCGATTTATCGAAAATGTCGAAGCCCGCGATCGAGGCGCGCCCGGAGGTGGGCGGCATGAAGCTCGAGAGGATGCGCATGGTGGTGCTTTTGCCGGCGCCGTTCGGGCCGAGGAAGCCCATGATCTCACCCTTGCCGACCTCGAAGTTCAGATTATCGATCGCCGTCTGCCCGGCGTAGCGCTTGGTGAGATTCTCGACTTTGATCATCCTGCAGTGAGCTTTTAACTGACAACGCCAAGTCGGATGCGTTCGCAACTTTTTTCCAAAAATACTCTCCCGGCCGGTTTTGAAGGCCGGCTTCGGCGGCTGGTTCATCGGCGCCGCCGCCGGGCTGATTTACCGCGCGGGCAGGTGAAGGAAGATCGCGGCTCGGAGGGTCGAGATCGCGGCTTTGTTAATCAACATCGCGGTTTGCTTACCGACATGGCGGCTTTGTTAATCAACATCGACGGTCTGTTTACCGACATTGCGGCTCGGAAAGCCGACATGGCCGCTTTGTTAATCAACATCGTCGCTTTGTTAACCGACATCGTCGCTTTGTTAATCAACATCCGCGGCGTTGTTAATCGACATCGCGGCTTTGTTAATCTGCTTTGCGGCTTTGTTAACCGACATCGCGGCTTTGTTAATCAACATCGTGGCTTTGCTAACAGACATCGTCGCTTTGTAAGCCGACATCGTGGCTTTGTTAACCGACATTGCGGCTTTGCAGGTTAACAAAACGGCGTTGTTGATCGACGTTTTCTGTCAGAAGCGTCTCAATGGCTGGTTCTTCTGCGTTCTTACGGCGTTTTGAGTTAAACCGCTCGGAGACCGGCCCGGCGGCAGACCGAAGCTGGCCGGAGGAGAGAAAAAGGAGGTTTGCCTTATAAATTCCATAATTTGGGCATGCCGCCTGCTCTATTATCAACATCAACGACAGGAGCCGGCGGCGCTCTGGAACGGCCTCTCGCTCTCGTCTCAATCCAAGTAATCAACGAGGAGAAATATCAAATGGTCTTGCAAGTTTCTTATAAGTTCGCGCGGCTTTCAGATCGCGATCTCGACAATTTTGTCGACACGTTTGTCGGTGAGATGAGCGGAAACGCAGTCTATCCAAATCTTCCGAGCGACGCCACGCTCGCGATGGTCTCGGCGGCGAATGACGATTTCCACAATAAGATCAGCCAGGCAGCGATGGGAGGCGAAATGGATACGACCGCGAAGAATCTTTCCCGACAGGCGCTCTTGAAGCTCTGCCGCAAAGTGGCCGGCTACGTTCAAATCACCGCCTCCAATCTGGAGGAGCTCCAAAGCTCGGGCTTTGAGGCGCGGAGCACCAATCGCGCGAAGGCCCCGCTCGAGAAGCCGACCGGCGTGACTCTGAAAAATGGCGACGAAGGCCAGCTCGTGGCACGCCTCGCCAAGCCGGTGAAGAATTCGAATTTCTACGAAGGCCGGGCCAGCATCGACGGCGGCACGACCTGGCTCTCGAGCATCTTCTCGGGCGATTCGCGCCACATCATCTTTGCCGGCCTCACTCTCGGCGCGGTCTACACCATCGAAATCCGCGCGCTCGGTGGCTCAACCAACCAAAGCGATTTTAGCGATCCCGTCTCCCATCGCGTCATCTAAGAAGTCGGCAGGCTCTTCGGAGCGAGGCGGGCGGGGTGCAGGCTCCGCCCGCCTCTTTTGTCCCGGCAGGCCGCCCGGCACGCGAGGCGAAACTCTGCGCCGCTCCCTTTACCAATAGGAAAGTGCGTTATTCGGGTGCCGGATATCTTCCGCTTCCGCGCTGTTCTTGGCGTGGAGTGCGTCGCCGGAGGAATTGGATCGAACAATCTCTCTGGCTCGCTTCTTAAAACCTCCTGCGCGGAAGCCTAGGGAAGGCGGCCGCGCAGGAGTGAGCGATTCGTTTCGCGATGCGGCGCGAGCTATTCCCCAGAAGTGTGCTCGAAGAAGTAGGCAGCTCCCTGGAAGGAATTGCCGTTAATCACCGGGTGGGGCGTGCTGACCAGCACCGTGCCGGGGCCGAGGGCGAGGGCCGCGCCGAAGAAGTCGTCCGTCGTGCCGTCGCTCGCCGTCAGGATGTCGGCCTGGTTCCAGGCGCCGCCTTGGTTAAGGAAGACGTAGACTTCGCCGGCCGAGGTGTGGCCGTTAACGGTCGCGACATCGGCTGCGATGATCGCCTTGCCGCCGTGG
>DASXDC010000057.1:0-2395 GCA_036490855.1 Chthoniobacterales bacterium | reverse complement strand
AAAGCATTGGACTAGGCAGCGACGCGGCGTGGCTGCTCGTCCAGCTCGCGAGGCAGGTTTTTCCCTTCTTTGAGATTCCGAACTGGCCGGTGGCGGCTGGTCGTGCTCCCGCTCATTCTCGGATTTCCAATCGTGCTCGTTCTCTCTTGGCCCTTCAGCGAATTCAAGCGTGAAGGTGAGATCGATCCGCTGATGGGAGTGAGGGCATTTTTTTGAGGTCGATCAAACACTTGTTTTTCATCTGCCGGGATTCACCTGTCAGAAAACGTCGCCTAGAGCCCGTCGTCGCGTAGCCGGCGGGTCATCGGCTAAAACCAAGAGTGCGAGAAGTCAGTAGGACTTTGCCCAGAGGACGCGGCGCGGGCTGGCCTCGCCGGTGATGACGCAGCGACCGACTTCCGGCGGGTTGGCTGAATCGTCGAACGGGATGCAGCGAATCGTCACCTTGAGATCGTTCTTGATTTGTTCCTCGACTTCGCGGCTGCCGTTCCAGTGCGCGAGCGCGAAGCCGCCGTGAATCTCCGGCTTGTTTGCGTTTCTCGGGGTAAAGAAATCATAGAACTCTTCCTTCGTATCGATCGGGCGCGTGTGTTCGTTGCGGAAGGCGAGGGCGCGATCGAAAAGGCTTTGCTGGATCGCGTTGAGCAGGCCGGCGGCGGTGCCGACCAATTGCGACATCGGCAGGAAACGTTTCGCCTTCGCGTCTTCGTCGCGTCGCGTGACCGCGACGTTGCCGCTTTCCAAATCGCGCGGACCAAGTTCGACGCGCAGCGGAACACCTTTCTTGATCCACTCCCAATTTTTTACTCCACCACCGAGATCGCGTTGATCGACCTCGACTTCGAGCGGCGCGCCATGCCAGATGATGACGCGAAGTTGCTTTGCGAGTTCGTTAGCCGCCGCCAGCACGGCGTCGCGTGTCTCCGGTTTCGGCGTGACGGGCAGGATAACGACATGCGTCGGCGCGATGCGGGGCGGGAGGATGAGCCCGTCGTCGTCGGCGTGCATCATGATGACGGTGCCGATCATGCGCGTGCTCACGCCCCAGCTCGTCGTCCAGCCAAACTCCTGTTTGCCGTCGCGCGTCTGGAATTGAATCCCGCTCGAGCGCGCAAAATTCTGCCCAAGAAAATGTGACGTGCCGGCCTGGATTGCCTTTCGATCCTGCACCATCGCTTCGATGCAAAGTGTCTGCACCGCGCCGGGGAAACGTTCGCTCTCCGATTTCTCTCCGGTGAAAACCGGGACCGCGAGATGGTCGCGCACGAAGGTCTCGTAGACGTCGAGCATTTGCCTGGTTTCACCGCGCGCTTCCGTTTCCGTCTCGTGGACGGTGTGACCTTCCTGCCAGAGAAATTCAGTCGTGCGCAAAAAGATGCGCGGCCGCATTTCCCAGCGAACGACGTTGGCCCACTGGTTGATCAGGATCGGCAGGTCGCGATAGGACTGGACCCACTTCGCGTAGCTCGCGCCGATGATCGTTTCCGAAGTCGGCCTAACGACTAGCGGCTCGCTCAGCGGACTGGCGGGGACCATCTTGCCGTCGGCGTCCAGTTCCAGTCGATGATGCGTCACGACCGCGCATTCCTTGGCGAAGCCTTCGACGTGTTCCGCCTCCTTCTGCATATAGCTGAGCGGAATGAAGAGCGGGAAATACGCGTTCTTGTGCCCGGTGGCCTTGAACATCGCGTCGAGCTGCCGCTGCATGTTTTCCCAGATGCCGTAACCCCACGGCTTGATCACCATGCAGCCGCGGACATCGCTTGGCTCCGCCATGTCGCCCGCTTTGATCACCTGCTGATACCATTCGGGAAAATCTTCCACGCGGCGCGGGGTGATGGCGGATTTTTGAACGTCGGGCTTGCCCATAACGGAGCGCGATACTTAAACCGCCGAAGCGGGCTTGGCCAGCCGCGGTTTAGTTGCGCGCGACGAGGGTGCGCGAGTCGCCCGTGTTCTCGACGTAGCCGGCAGCGAAATCGATACTGCAAACGTTCCGATACCGCGCGTGCGGACCGACCGCGGCGCCGGCAAACCGGAAAGCGGGATCGAAGATATTTTTGCGGTGTTTCCGTCCGCGCAGTCCGTCGTCGATGATGAGCGCGATCACGGTGTCGCGCGCGGTCGATTTGCCATAGGAAATATTTTCGCCCCAGCGTCCGCTCCAGATTCCATGGCGACTGAGACGGTCGGCCGGATTACCTCGGTCGGAGCCGCGATGGCCGAAGGAACCGTCGGCCTGGTCGGCAACATGTTCCGCGGCGGCTAACGACATCCCGGCCGAGAAAGTGAGAGGCGGCAGCGGACGAACCTGACGCAGGAAGCGGATCGCTTCGTCGACCGCTCCGGCGCCTTCGCGCGTCCGCAACATCGTGTGCCCGGGAAGGGCGAGAAT
>DASXDC010000056.1:0-2656 GCA_036490855.1 Chthoniobacterales bacterium | reverse complement strand
CGTCGCGATAGATGAGGAGGCGACGGCGGACCCCGTGCGCGACTGCGAGCTGGCGAAGCATCCGGATGAATCCGCGCTCGCGCCACACCTGATGATGTTCCTGGAAGCGCAGCAGTTCCTTCTCCCAGGCGGCGTCGTCTCGCGACAAAGCGTCGATCTCGTTTCCGCTGAAACCGAGAGCGTCGGTGCAAAGAGCGGCGCGGACCAGTTTCTCGTTGCCGGGTTCGGCCACAGCCGCGAGCAGGTCGCGCATCCCGCGCGCCTCGTGGGAAGTGAAGACGTTGGCGCTGCTGTAGAGCACGCTCGGCACGCGCCGCGCCCGCAGCGCGATCTGCATTTCCGCCGCCTGCACGTTGGTGCTTGTGAGCACGGCGAAGTAACCGGGCTCGAGTTGTTTCCCGTCGATCGTGCCGCCGCGCGCGAGCAAGCGCACGATTTCGCTCGCGACGCAATCGGCCATCTTTTCCTTGCCGGAAGAGGTCCAGATTTGAAACGGCGTTTCGGCCCGACCTTGGAAGAGAAGCGGTGTTGCGTCGGCCCGCGGCCCCGGCTCCGCTGGAAGAAACTGGATTTCATCCAACTGAAACGGATCGGGCCGATCGAAGATGGCATTCACTGCCCTAACGAGTCCGCTTTCCGAGCGCCAGTTTGTGCGCAGGGTGAACTGGCGTTGCCGGGTCGTTTCGCGCGCCGCATTCAGATAGGTAAAAACATCCGCACCGCGGAAAGAATAAATCGCCTGCTTCGGATCGCCGATAAAAGCGACCGTCGCGTCGCTCCCCTGGTGAATGCGTTGGAAAATCGAATACTGCACCGGATCGGTGTCCTGAAATTCATCCACCAGCGCGACGCGATATCGTTCGCGGATCGACCGGGCCAGGTTCTCGCCGCCGTCGGCCTGGAGCGCGTCGTCGAGGCGCGTGAGCAGATCTTCAAAGGCGAGAACGTTGCGCGCCTGTTTGCGACGGCGGAGTTCAGCCGGCGCCCAGGCGTGAAATTCGGCGCGCAAGGCGACACAAAAATCGGCGGAGCGATCAACGAATTTTTGGCAGACGCCAAAGATGGGATTTTCGGGAAGGGATGAACCCTTTCTCAGTCCGTTGCTGGCGATCACATCCGCTGCGAGCAGCTCAACGCTGTCGAATTGCCGCGCGCTCGCGTTCGCGCCGGCTGCGACCTCTTCCAAATCCTCCAGCACGCGCGCCAGCAACCCCGCGTTTTTGTGATCACCTTTCGCCCAGACCGGCTCGGCAAAAAACGCGCGAATGCCGCTGGCGCATTTGGGCCAGACGTCGCGCACCTTGCTCAGCGCTTGCTCGACCTGCGCCGCTGCCTCCGCAGAACTGCGCAAGTTTTTCGGCAGAATGGTGAGCATCGGGTTTTTCGCGAGCTCTTCCAGATCCTTGAGCAGCTTCTTTGGCGTGATCTTGCCCTGGATGGCGAGCAACACGCCTAACGAATCGTCGAAGTAAAAGGTCCGCCGCCAAAAATCCCAGGTCACTTCGCGGAGCAGATCGCGCTCGTCTGTGATCAGCTCGGCGTCGAAGAGCGTGCCGGTCTCGAAGGCCTGTTCCGCCAGCACCCGCTGGCAAAAACCATGGATGGTGTAGATCGGCGCCTCGTCGAAACTGGCCAGCGCGTCCTTCAGCCGTGCGCAGGCGGCGCGATGATCGGGGTATTTTTCCAGCACCTGGCCGAGCAGCTCGTTCGCCGATTTTCCGCTCTCAAAAGCGCGGAGCGCGTCCCGCAGCAGGTCGCGGATGCGGCCGCGCAATTCGGCTGTCGCCAGCTCCGTGAACGTGGTGACTAGAATCTGGTCGATCGTTAGGCCAGCGCGCTCCAGAAGCAGCCGCAGGACGAGCCCCGCGATGGTGAATGTCTTGCCCGTGCCGGCGCTTGCTTCGATCAGGAGCCGGCCGCTGCAGATCTCGGTTTCGAGAAGGGAGAAATCTTTCACGCTTTCTCCTTCATCATGACCGCGAGAGCGGGCTCGAAAATCGCCATCGCTATATCTCGAAATTCCTGCCCGAGCGGGTCCGCGACATTGCGAAAAGCGAGATCGAAATAGTCGTCTTCTCGTTCCGGTCCCAAACCGAAATCGTTCTCGCGCGCTTGCGGCGAATCCCCCCAGGCCTTCTGCGCTTTTTCGAGTGGAGAAGATCCTCTGGTCGGATGGACCGTCCGTTCCGCGAAAGCGTACGAGCTCCGGGGAAAAAAGGGCAGCGGCTCGCAGAGGCCGCGCCAGTAGAAATCGAGCAGCTCGGCGAGAAGCGTCCGCGGATCCTCGTTCGGCGGTGCGAAACATTCGACGACCGGCTGCTTTTCCTTCGTCGCTGTGATGAGGATCGAGTCGGTCGGGCGGACGCAATTCACCATGAGGTGATCGATCCAGGCGCCGAGCAGGTCTTTCGGTTTCCGCGTCGTTAGGCGCTGACGCAGCAGGCGCCCATCGAAGAGGCTGTCGATCCGGGCGCTGAGCTCGAACCGGCCGATGCTAAGCTGCAACTGCTCCGGCTCCGCGCGGTTCCGGGCTTTTTGCCTAACGACTTCGGCGAAGAGACGCGCGTTGGCGGAGAGCTCGCGCAGATGCGAATCGCCCGCCCGACCCGGCGGGAGCGCCCCGCCCGCGCGCGCCACCGGAAAAAACGGCTCAAAT
>DASXDC010000055.1:0-14344 GCA_036490855.1 Chthoniobacterales bacterium | reverse complement strand
CTCGGAGAGGGCCTCGGAGTGTCGCTCGGCGATGGCACAGGGGCCTTCGGGCCTGCGGTCTTCACCGCAATTCCCCAGGGTGAGACTGGAAGTATCAGCTTCGGCGCCGGAGATCTAAACGGGGACGGAACGATCGACGTGGCGTCGGGAAGTTTCCAATCCAGCCGGACGACGATTTTCTTTAATGGCCCGACCGTGTCGATCCAGGCTTCGGCCCGGGCGGCCTCGGAAGATGGGCAGAAGGGGAAGTTCAGCATCACTCGGAACGGCTGCGATACTCAGGCGCTCACGGTCTTCTACACGCTGGGGGGGACGGCGACCAACGGGGTCGATTACCGGACGTTAAAGGGAAGAGTGAAAATTCCGGCCGGGAAAGATTCCGCCACCATCACTGTGGCGCCGATCGATGATTCGATTCCGGAAGGAACGGAGACGGTTGTCCTGACCTTGAGCGCCGAGACGACTTACGGGATCACGGGCGCAGCCAGCGCCACGGTCTCGATCCTGGATAACGATTAAGGGGTTGGATCGCGCTGCCGTCAGATGGCGGCGGATGCGGGTGTTTAGATTCTTTGACACGGGCGAGGTGTCATGTAGTTTACGCGCCCTCGACGTTCCGCCCTTCGGAGCGAGGAACCTAAATCAGGAGAGCCAAAAGGCTCGTTGGGACTGACAACATCATGCAAAACAATCGCAGCAAACGTTATCGCGCGGCCGCCGAGCTGGTGGACCGCAACAAGTCTTACAGCTTCCAGGAAGCCGTCAGCACGCTGAAGAAACTCCCGGCGACCAAGTTCGACCAAACGGTCACGATGTCGTTCCGGCTCGGGGTTGATCCGAAACAATCCGACCAGATGGTCCGCGGCACCTGCCCGCTTCCGCACGGCAGCGGCAAACAGGTGCGGGTGCTCGTTTTCGCGCAGGGCGCGGCGGCGACGGCGGCGAAGAATGCGGGCGCGGAGTTTGTCGGCTTCGAGGATTTGATCAAGAAATGCCAGGAAGGCTTTCAGGATTTCGACGTCGCGATCGCAACGCCCGCTGCGATGGCGGAAGTGCGCAAGCTCGGCAAGGTGCTCGGTCCGCGCGGCCTCATGCCGAACCCAAAGACCGGGACGGTGACGGAAGACACGGCGAAAGCGGTCGGCGAAGTGAAGGCCGGCCGGGTCGAGTTCAAGCTCGATAAGAACGGCAACGTCGCGGTGCCGGTCGGTAAATTTTCCTTCGCGGAAAACCAGTTGGTGGAAAACGGAACGGCCATCATCGAAGCGGTCGTGAAGGCGCGTCCGGCGACGGCCAAGGGCCGCTTCGTCGAGGGGTTGACGCTCGCCGCGACGATGTCACCCGGGTTGCATGTCGATCCTTCGCCTTATCTCAGTATCTAAAGTTTATGAGACCAGAAAAAGCCAACATCGTAGCGGACCTCTCGGAGAAACTGAGCCGCTCGCCGTTCCTGCTCGTGACCGATTATCAGCGGATGAAGGTCGACCAGTTCGGCGAATTGCGGAATCGCCTCGCCCCGACCGGAGCCGAAGTGCACGTGGTCAAGAACAGCTTTCTGAAACGCGCCATCGCCGCGAGCGACCTGCCGGATATTGCCGAGCAGCTGAGCGGCCAGACCGCGGTCGTGACCGGCGAACAGGATGTCGCTCCTGTGGCGAAGATCCTGAAAGCTTTCGCGGCGGAGTTCAAGATCGCGACGCTCAAGATCGGCGTCGTGGACAAGAACATCCTTTCGACGGCGGAGGTTGAATCTCTCGCCGAGCTTCCGTCGCGCGAAGTCCTTCTGTCGCAACTCCTCGGAGTGCTGATGGCGCCCGCGACCAAATTGGTTCGGACATTGAACGAGCCGGCGGCGGCTTTGGCCCGGCTGATGAACGCGAAGGCCGAAAAGGAAGGCCAACCGGCAGAAGCCGCGGCTTAACGACTAACAAATTTCGCTCCGCCGACCGCGGGACGAGTAACAAAACAAGAACAACCCTGTCCGAGCTGACGGCTGTCGGCTGTAATTTTCCGGAGGCTTCCGGGAGCGGCAATTGGAGGAAACTAAAATGGCAGATATGAACGCAATTGTGGAGCAACTCAGCGGGCTGACCGTTCTCGAGGTTGCTGGTTTGGTAAAGCAGCTCGAAGAAAAATGGGGCGTCAGCGCAGCGGCTCCCGTGGCAATGGCGGCAGCGCCAGCCGGCGGCGGCGGTGGTGCGGCGGCTCCGGCAGCTGAAGAGAAGACCACTTTCGACGTCATCCTCAAGGAAATGGGCTCGAACAAGATCGGCGTGATCAAGGAAGTTCGCGCCGCCGTGCCCGGACTCGGCCTGGCGGAAGCCAAGGCCCTGGTCGAGGGCGCGCCCAAGACGATGAAGGAAGGCGTGACGAAGGAAGAAGCCGAAGAGATCAAGAAAAAGGTCGAAGCGGCCGGCGCCAAGGTCGAAATCAAATAATTTTCCGTCCTCCGGCGGGCGCAGCGCGAGAAAGCGCTTGCGCCCACCGGCAGGATGTGAATATTTACGTCCCCCTTTTTCTGGCTCAGGACGCCCGACGTATTTCTAACTCGCTCTCGACGGCAAATCTCAAGATTGGCAACAAAACGGTGGAGGTCGCTTTGACAGACTGCCGTTTTGCTGCCACTTTTTTCGTCCGCTATTTCCGGAAAAATCCGTAACCCTCAGATGATCCTCGCGGCCTGAATCCAGGGTCGCTGCAGGTTTTTAAACCATTGGAGATTGGTGCATCAGTTATGTCAGATCGTACTGCAACAGAGCGTATCCATTTCGGCAAGATTGAAGAGGCGATCGAGCCGCCGAACCTGATCGAGGTTCAACTTAATTCCTACGTCGATTTCCTTCAGAAAGACGTGCCGCCAGGCAAGCGGAAGAACACCGGCCTGCAAACCGTCTTCAAGGAAGTATTCCCGATTGAAAGCTATGATGAAAAGGCGACTCTCGATTTCAGCCACTATGAAATCGGTGAGCCGAAGCTGAGCGCGCTCGAAGCACAGCGCGAAAGCCAGACCTACAGCGCGCCGCTTCACGTCACCTTCCAACTCAAAGAAGAAAAAGGGACGAAAGAAGAAAAGGTTTACATGGGGGAAATCCCGCTCATGACGCCGTCGGGCACCTTCGTCATCAACGGCGCCGAGCGGGTCGTCGTTTCACAGCTCCATCGCTCACCCGGCATCGCGTTTGAATCGAGCATCCACCTCAACGGCAAGGTGCTTTACAGCTTCCGGATCATTCCGGATCGCGGTTCGTGGATCGAAGTGCAATTCGACACCAGCGACCTCCTCTACATCTATCTCGACCGCCGCAAGCGGCGCCGGAAATTCCTCGCGACTACTTTCCTCCGCGCCCTCGGCTATGGCTCGGACGAAGAAGTGATCAAGCTTTTCTACAACATCGAAGACCTGAAGCTGAGCGAGAAGCTCGACGAAGAAAGCCTCACGATGAAGGTCCTGACGGCCGACGTGCTCGATGGCGAAGTGACGATCGCGCGGGCTTTCGAGCCGCTCACCCTCGCCGCGGTGCGCCAGATCATGGCGCTTGGTCACAAGGAAGTGAAGGTGATCGACATCACTCACGACGACACCGTGGTGAAGGCGCTGAAAAAAGATCCGGCGCACGACCAGGAAGAAGCGCTCAAGGACATCTATCGCAAGTTGCGCCCCGGTGATCCGCCGACCGTGGCGAACGCCCGCGCACTCTTGAAGCGTCTTTTCTTCGATCCGAAGAAATACGATCTCGGCCGCGTCGGCCGCTACAAGCTGAACCAGAAGCTCGGGATCGACGTCGATCTCGGCGAGCGCATTTTAACCGACAAGGATTTCATCGCCGCGATTAAATATTTGATCAACCTCCGCCGCGGCGAAGGCACGCTCGATGATATCGACCACCTCGGCTCGCGTCGCGTCCGGACTGTCGGCGAATTGCTCGCCAACCAGTGCCGGGTCGGTCTCGCGCGCACCGAGCGTCTCGTGAAAGAGCGCATGACTTTGTTTGACGTGAACATCGACGGCATGACGCCGCAGAAGCTGATCAACCCGAAAGCGCTCAGCGCGGTCGTGCGTGATTTCTTCGGGCGCTCACAGCTCTCGCAGTTCATGGATCAGACCAATCCGCTCGCGGAGCTGACCCACAAACGCCGTCTCTCCGCTCTCGGACCAGGCGGCCTCAGTCGTGATCGCGCTGGCTTTGAAGTGCGCGACGTCCATCCTTCGCACTACGGCCGCATCTGCCCGATCGAGACGCCGGAAGGACCGAACATTGGTCTCATCAGCTCGATGTCGACGTTCGCCCGGATCAACGAATTCGGTTTCATCGAAACCCCTTACCGCAAGGTCGAAAATGGCAGGGTGAGCGATCAGGTCGATTATCTGACCGGGGACCGCGAAGAAGCTTATATCGTCGCGCAGGCAAATGCGCCGATGGATGCGAAGCGCAACTTCACGGGCGAAAAGGTTTCCGTCCGTTATCGGGGCGACTTCTTGGAGGTTGAGCCGGGCAAGGTTCACTACATGGACGTCTCGCCAAAGCAGCTCGTCTCTGTCGCCGCGGGTCTGATCCCGTTCCTCGAGCACGATGACGCGAACCGCGCCTTGATGGGCTCGAACATGCAACGCCAGGGCGTGCCGCTGATCGTTTCCGAGTCGCCACTCGTCGGCACAGGTCTCGAAGGCAAGGTCGCGCGTGATTCCCGCGCCGTCGTCGTTTCAACCGAAGCCGGTCGCGTTGCTTCGGTCACTGCCGATCAAATCGTCGTGACGAAGGACGGCGAAATGCCGGAAGGCCGCAAGAAACTCAAGACGGATCTCGAAGCCGGCATCCACGTCTACGAACTGCGCAAGTTCATGCGCTCGAACGCCGGCACCTGCGTGAACCAGAAGCCAATCGTGAAAAAGGGTCAGCACGTAAAACGCGGCCAGGTGATCGCGGACGGACCGAATACCGAACACGGCGAGCTCGCCCTTGGTCGCAACGTGCTCGTCGCCTTTATGCCTTGGAATGGCTACAACTTCGAGGACGCAATCATGATCTCGGAGAAGGTCGTGAAGGAAGACATCTACACTTCGATTCACATCGACGAGTTCGAAATCGGCGCCCGCGACACCAAGCTCGGCCCGGAAGAAATCACGCGTGACATTCCGAATGTGAGCGAAGAAGCGCTCCGCAACCTCGGCTCCGACGGCGTCATTCGGGTCGGCGCCGAAGTGAAACCGGGCGACATTCTCGTCGGCAAAATCACTCCGAAGAGCGAGACGGAATTGGCGCCGGAAGAGCGTCTCCTCCGCGCGATCTTCGGTGAAAAAGCGGCCGACGTAAAAGACACGTCGCTGACCGTTCCGTCCGGCACCTACGGCATCGTGATGGATGTAAAAGTTTCCTCCCGCCACGAAGCGGCGCGTGAAAAACTCACGCCGGCGGAAACCAAGCGCCAGCTCAAGGCGATCGCGGAAGACAACCGGAAGAAGAAGGACGAGCTCACGGAACAACTGACCGATGCGCTCTCCAATGTCTTGTTAGGCGAAAAAATTCCGCTCGATGTGGTCAACGCACAGACCGGCGAGATCATCATCCCGGCCAATCGCAAAATCACCAAGACCCTGCTTCGCAAATTAGCGATAGCTTACGATCATATCGAGATCGATCCCTCGCCGATCCGGAACAAAATCCGCGAGATCATCGCCCAGTACGAGCACAAATTCGCCGAGCTCGAGCTCGACCGGGAACGCTCGATGGATCGTGTCGAAAGTGGCGACGATATCGATCCCGGCATCATCAAGCAGGTCAAAGTCTTCGTCGCGAGCAAGAGAAAGCTGAGCGTCGGCGATAAGATGGCCGGTCGTCACGGCAACAAGGGCGTCGTCGCCCGGATCGTGCCGGAAGAGGACATGCCTTACCTGGCGGATGGAACGCCGGTCGAGATTTGTCTCAATCCGTTAGGCGTGCCCAGCCGCATGAACGTCGGTCAGGTTTTGGAAACGCACCTCGGTGTTGCCGCGAAAGCGCTCGGCTTCAAAGTCGCCACGCCAGTCTTCGATGGCATCTCGGAAGCAAAAATCCGCGAATACCTGAACGAGGCGAAGAAGATCGACGGTTTCCATTGGGTGCAGGAAAACGGCAAGGCCCGGCTTTTCGATGGTCGCACCGGCGATGCCTTCGATCAGGAAGTCGTGGTCGGCTACATCTATATGCTGAAGCTCGGCCACCTGGTCGCGGACAAGATCCACGCCCGCGCGGTCGGTCCTTACTCGCTCGTCACGCAGCAGCCACTCGGTGGCAAAGCGCAGTACGGCGGGCAGCGATTTGGCGAAATGGAGGTCTGGGCGCTCGAAGCTTACGGCGCCGCCTACACCTTGCAGGAACTCCTGACGGTGAAGTCGGACGACGTCCAAGGACGCACCCGGATCTATGAGTCGATCGTGAAGGGCGACAACTCGCTCGAAGCCGGCACACCAGAATCTTTCAACGTGTTAATCAAGGAAATGCAGTCGTTAGGCCTCGATGTCAAAGTCGGCGGTCAGGCGCCGAGCTTTCTGGAGAACGTTGCCTAACAATCTACCAAACTTAGAAATACAGCTCTCATTATGAACGAACATTCCTGGCGGGAATTGGTGGGTGAAGAACGCACCGTCGGTTTCGATCAGGTCGCAATCGGAGTCGCTTCGAGCGACACGATGCGCTCCTGGAGCAAGGGCGAAGTCAAGAATCCAGAGACGATTAATTATCGGACCTTCAAACCGGAAAAAGGCGGCTTGTTCTGCGAACGTATTTTCGGTCCGACGCGGGACTGGGAATGCTCCTGCGGAAAATACAAGCGGATCAAGCACAAGGGCGTGATCTGCGATCGTTGCGGCGTCGAAGTGACGCTGGCGCGCGTCCGGCGCGAGCGAATGGGCCACATCGAGCTGGCGGTTCCTGTCTCGCACATCTGGTTCTACAAATGCATGCCGTCACGGCTCGGCCTCATGCTCGATATGAGTGCGCGCCAGCTCGAGCGCGTCATCTATTACGAGGACTACATCGTGATCGATCCGGGGAATACTCCCCTAACGAAAACTCAGCTCCTCACCGAAATCGAATATCGCGAAGCGCAGGACCAGTACGGCGACGAATTCAAGGCCGGGATGGGCGCCGAAGCGGTCAAGACCCTTCTCGCTGAAGTCGATCTCGCGAAGCTCAACAAGGAGCTGGAAGAGGCGATGGGCAACACCAAGAGCAAACAGATTCGCAAGAAACTCGCGAAACGGCTGAAACTCGTGCAGGGCTTTGCTTCGTCGCACTCGCGCCCCGAATGGATGGTGCTCGAAGTGTTGCCGGTGATTCCGCCGGACCTGCGTCCGCTCGTTCCGTTGGAAGGCGGACGGTTCGCGACTTCGGATCTAAACGATCTTTATCGTCGCGTGATCAACCGGAACAACCGGCTTAAAAATCTCCTCCAACTCAAGACACCGGACGTCATCATCCGCAACGAAAAACGCATGTTGCAGGAAGCGGTTGACGCGCTCTTCGACAACGGCCGCCACGGTCGCGCCGTGACCGGCGCCGGCAACCGTCCGCTCAAATCGCTCAGCGACATGCTCAAGGGCAAGGGCGGCCGTTTCCGTCAGAACTTGTTAGGCAAACGCGTCGATTACTCCGGCCGCTCCGTCATCGTGATCGGGCCGGAATTGAAGCTGAATCAGTGCGGTCTGCCGAAGAAGATGGCGCTTGTCTTGTTCGAGCCGTTCATCATTCGCCGGCTCAAGGACCTTGGCTACGTTCACACCGTCCGCAGCGCGAAGAAAATGATCGAGCGCCAGACGCCGGAAGTTTGGGACATCCTTGAGGAAGTTACGAAAGGTCATCCGGTGCTCCTGAATCGCGCGCCGACTTTGCACCGCCTCTCGATCCAGGCTTTCGAGCCGCAGTTGATCGAAGGCGAAGCGATCCGCATTCACCCGTTAGTCTGCACCGCTTACAACGCCGACTTCGACGGCGACCAAATGGCCGTTCACGTCCCGCTCTCGGTCGAGGCGCAGATGGAAGCGCGCATGCTCATGCTCGCGCCGAACAACATCTTCTCGCCCTCGAGCGGCAAGCCAATCACGACCCCGTCGCAGGACATCACGTTAGGCTGTTATTACCTGACGCAGAACCCGCGGCGCGCCGCTGGCGCTGCTGTCGAATCGCGCCTCCCGCTTTTCGAGAACGCGACCGAAGTCGAGTTCGCGATGGCGGATGGCGCGGTCAAAACGCACGATCGGATTCGGCTCAAGAATCCGAATCTCGGTCAGGATACGGTTTACGGTGACAAAGAGAGCCACGTGATCGAGACGACTGCGGGACGCGTCATCTTCAATGAAATTTGGCCGAAAGGTCTCGGCTTTTTCAACAAAGCCGCGGGCAAGAAACAGCTCAGCGACATCATCTGGCGTTGCTATCAGGTGGCCGGGCAGGACGGGACCGTCGAGACGCTCGATAAGCTAAAGGAACTCGGTTTCCGCGAAGCGACCAAGGCCGGCGTTTCCATCGGCATCTCGGACATGATCATTCCGAAGGAGAAAGAGCTCGAGCTGAGCGCCGCTTACAAACAGATCAAGCAGGTCGAGCAGCAGTACCGCAAAGGCATCATCACCGATGGCGAGCGCTACAACAAAATCATCGACATCTGGACGCACGCCGGCGACGAAATCTCCAACGTCATGTTCCGCACTCTCGAGCATAACGAGGGGCGCAAGGAACTGAACCCGGTCTACCTCATGGTCGATTCCGGTGCGCGCGGTAACCGCCAGCAGGTGAAACAGCTTGCCGGCATGCGCGGCTTGATGGCGAAGCCCTCCGGCGAAATCATCGAGCGTCCGATCACCTCGAATTTCCGCGAAGGTCTCACCGTGCTCGAGTATTTCATCTCGACCCACGGAGCGCGCAAAGGCCTCGCCGACACCGCGCTCAAGACCGCGGACTCCGGTTACCTGACGCGAAAACTCGTTGACGCCTCGCAGGATGTGATCATCAACGAAATCGATTGCGGCACGGTCAACGGCATCACTGTCCGCTCCATTTACGAGGGAGACGAAGAAGTGGTCGATCTCGCCACCCGCATCGTCGGCCGCGTTTCCTGTGAAACGGTGGTCGATCCGGTGACGAAGAAGAAAGTCGTGAAAGCGAATCAGCTGATCGACGAGCAAATCGCCGCCGCGATCGAAAAGGTCGGCGTCGAGCAACTCAAGATCCGTTCCGTTCTCACCTGCGAATGCGGACGCGGAGTCTGCGCGTATTGTTACGGGCGCAATCTTGCGACCGGCCAGTTCGTCAAACTCGGCGAAGCGGTCGGGATCATCGCCGCGCAATCAATCGGCGAACCGGGCACGCAGTTGACCATGCGTACCTTCCACATCGGCGGCACCGCCAGCCAGACCTTCAAGCAGCCGATTATCAAGGCGAAGAACGACGGCGCGGTGCAGTTCAACGACCTGCGCACCGTGCAGTCGCTCGATGGAAACTGGATCGCGCTCAACAAGAACGGTTCGATCAGCCTCCACAACGAAGAGGGCCGCGAGATCGAGCGCTACAACATCGTCATCGGGTCGGTCATCTCCGTCGAAGACGGCGGCACGGTGAAGAAAGGCGAAACCTTTGTGCAATGGGATCCTTACAACGTTCCGATCCTGACTGACAAGACGGGCAAGATCGAGTTCCGCGATATGATCGCAGGCGTGACGATGAAACGTGAGATCGACGAGGCAACCGGGCTGATGGGAACGGTCATTATCGAGCACAAGGAAGATCTGCATCCGCAAATTGTCATCGTCGGAGACGACGGCGAAGTGGCCGCGAGCTACTCAATTCCGGCGGGCGCACACGTCATCGTCGAACCGAATCACAAGATTCGCGCCGGCGCACTGCTCGCCAAGACTCCGCGAAAAGTCGCGAAGACAAAGGACATCACCGGCGGTCTGCCGCGGGTCGCGGAACTTTTCGAGGCGCGCCGTCCGAAAGACGCGGCTGAGATCGCGAAGATCGACGGCATCGTTGAAATCGGCGGGACCGTCCGCGGCAAACGGAAGATAATTCTGAAGGACGTCGAGACCGGCTCCGAGGAAGAACATCTCATCCCGATGGCGAAGCACATGATTGTCTTCAAGGGCGACTTCGTGAAGAAGGGCTCGCAGCTCACCGAAGGTCCGGTCGTGCCGCACGAAATCCTCGAGGTCTGCGGACCGCAGGATCTGCAGGAACACCTCGTGAACGAAGTGCAGGAAGTTTATCGTCTCCAGGGCGTTGAGATTAACGACAAGCACATCGAAATCATCGTCAGGCAAATGCTCCGCAAGGTGAAGATCACCGACCCGGGCGACACCTCGCTTCTCTGGGGCGATCAGATCGACAAGCTCGATTTCGAGAGGGAAAACGCCGACGTTGTGAAGCAGGGCGGCAAGCCGGCGGAAGCGACCCCAGTGTTGTTAGGCATCACCAAGGCTTCGCTCGAGACCGATAGCTTTATCAGCGCGGCATCGTTCCAGGACACCACGCGCGTCCTGACCGAGGCGGCGACGTTAGGCAAAGTTGATCGCCTCCGCGGCTTCAAGGAAAACGTCATTATGGGCCACCTCATTCCAGCCGGCACCGGCTTCCCGGCGGTCCGCGAGATCAAGCTCGTCGAGCTCGGCGAGCAGGTCGGCGCGCCATTGATGGAAGAGCCGGAAGCGCAGCCCGCGCTCGGCTAACGAATCCGCAACCGATGTTAATCTCGAGAGCCGCAACGAAAGTTGCGGCTCTTTTTTCTTAAAGATGTCGATCGCAACCAAAACCGGCGACGCCGGTGAAACATCGCTCATGTATGGCCGGCGCGTGCCGAAGACCGATCAGCGCGTCGATGCCTATGGCTGCGTCGATGAGTTGAATTCCGCCCTTGGTCTCGTCCGCGCGACTGCCGGATCCGCGCCGATCATGGAAAAAATCCTCGCGGTCCAGAAGGAGCTCGTCACCGTGATGGGCGAACTCGCCACCTCGCCGCAGGATCTCGCACGCTACCAAAAGGACGGCTTCCCCCTAACGACCTCCGCGATGGTCGATCGCCTAACGAGCGCAATCGACGACCTGGAAAAGGACAAAACCCTTTACGGCAAAGGCTGGGCCATGCCCGGTAACTCACCGCTCGGCGCCGCGCTTGATCTCGCCCGTACTACTTGCCGACGCGCCGAGCGCCGCGTCGCCGCGCTCGATGTCGTGCAGCATTCCAACGCCGAAATCCTGCGCTACCTCAACCGCCTCTCCGATCTTTGCTGGCTCCTCGCGCGCTTCGTCGAGAAGAGTCCTGCCTAACGAGACGGCAGATCGTCCTCTTTCCCGAGATATTCCCAGCGTTGCAGCGAAATTGGCACGTTGCCGTTCTTCCAGACGAAATCGTGAAAAGCCTGGAGATTGAATTTCTCTCCCTGTTGCAGACGTGCTTCCGCGAGCAGTCTGGTGATCTGGAGTTTGCCGATTGCATAAGTCAATCCCTGCCCCGGGCCGGTTGAAAAAGCGATCGCTTCCGAGCGCGCCGTCCCCGCATCCATCGGCACTTTTGACTCTAGGTATTTCGCCGCCTGTTCGAGCGTAAATTCGCCGAGCGCGAGCCGCACATCCATCTCCACCCGGAGCGCGCGGAGTCGCATGAAGTTGTAGATGATCTCGCGCGCGTGCGGGCTGTCGTCGAAGAGCCCAGCCTGCAGCATCATCTCCTCAGCGTAGAAGCCGATCCCTTCGTTTGCGCCCGAGTCGTAATAGTGTCGCCGGATCGGATCCTCGTGTTTCCAGGAAAGGCAAAGCTGTAGATAATGCCCCGGGATTCCCTCGTGCACCGTCAGCGGGCGCGGATCGGCCGCGGTCGCGCGCAGGAAGTACCCGAGCTTCGGCGAAGGCGGCGGGACGTAGCGAATGCTGTTCTCGTTCAACCGTGAAGGCGAGGTGAAATCGTCTAGTTCAGTGAATCCTTCCAGCGGCGCGAGATACAGGGGCATCGCCCGAAAAGTGTAATGCTGCAGCCAACCCGGCACGGTGAGAATCCCATGCGTCCCGAGAAAGTCGCGAATCTGCTGCTCCTTCGCCACCTCGTCTCGCTTCCAACTTTTGGTATCGGTCGCGAGCGCGAGCTGTGGAAGATTCCGATTCCGCTGGGCTTCAAACGCTTCAAACGCGACCGCGCGATCCCATTCCTGCCGCCCCATCGCGAGCAGTTCCTCGGGCGAATACGGATTGAGCGCGACTTTCCTGAGGAAGAAGAGGTAAGCCTCGCGGCCAAGCGAAGTTTGCGCCGGCAAGGTGTGCAGCTCGTCTTGCAGCTGCTTGCGAAATTTTTCGAGCGCGTCCGCGGCGCGCGTCACGGCTTCATTCAACTCCGACGCGGTCATCGTGGTCGATGGCTGCAACGCGGTCGCCATCTCCTGCAGGTGCGGGCGAATCTTGTCGAGCGCTTCGATTGCCACGCTCGCAAATGGTTGCGGCGGATTCGTTAGGTTAGCCGTCGCGTTGGCGAGGATCGAAGGAATGTTTGCGATCCGGGTGAGGATCTCGCGGCTGCGCGCCTCGTCGTATGGACCCGGCACGGTGAGCGCTTCCACTACCGGCGCGACCGTCTGGTCGAGATAAAAATTCGGATCGCGTTTCCAGCGCGGATTCACCTCCAGCTCCCAATGCACGCGCGCGATCGCCGAACCGATCAACCGGTAATCGACCTGCTGCGGGATCGGCCAACTGCTTGGATCGATCTCCTTCCAGCGCGCTTCGAACTTCGCGAGATCCGCCCGCCGCTTTTCCACCGATGCGGCCGACCAGTCGCGTCTCCCGCCGGGCCGCTCCATCCGGTTCACGTCATCACCCGAGAACGGCCCGTATTGCGCGCGCCATGTCCAGAAATTCCCGGCCAATTCCTGCAACGGCGCATCCGGCGCGGTTCCCGCCTGAGAGGCACTGGTCGCAGCGACGAGGAGCGATACGGCAAGGAGCGAAAGGCGATTCATATCGCCGGCAGACTAACAAATCCGCGCGGAAGACAGAGAAAAATCGCCTTGCCTAACGAGTTTATTCCGTGCGGAGGACTTCGATTGAATTAACTCGGCTGGCGCGTCTGGCGGGGAGGAGACAGGCCACGACCGCAATCGCGCCAAAGAGCAAAGTGATAGCAGCCAGGGTGAAGGGATCGTGGACCGATGTTTCCACCACATGCTTGCAGACGTCGCGTCGCGGCCCAGGCGCCGGTCAGACCGATCGTTAGGCCGAGTCCAGTCAGAATGAGGCCTTCGCGCCGCACGAGCGAGAGGAGTTCCCCCGGCGCTGGCGCCGAGCGCGCTGCGGATACCGAACTCGATCCGCCAGAGCGCGGCCTCGACCGTGTTCGTTAGGGAAGCTGGCGCCAGCGTCGTACCGCGACCGGCGCTGCGCCGGGTTTGGTGTCGTTAGGCTGCCAGGTGCGCCCGATCCGGTTCGCGTCGCGATATTGCAGCGGCGATCCCGAGCGCAAGAGTGACGAGGACCACGAGGCTGAAGCAACGAGATTTGAGGAGCTGGCGAAAACGGAGCGAAGATTACTCGTAGCGAAGCGCGATCACGGGATTAATCTTCATCGCCCGGCGCGCGGGCAGGCAGGCGGCCAGAAGCGCCGCGCCGCCGAGCAGCAAAATGACCGCGGCGTAGGTGACGAGATCGGTCGTGCCGACACCGAAGAGGAGTGCGCGGAGCAAACGAGTCGCGGCCAACGCGCCTAACAATCCCACTCCGATCCCGAGCGCCGCCATCGTTAGGCTCTGGCGCAGGATCATGAGGAGCATCTGGCGCCGTTGCGCACCCAGCGCCATCCGAATGCCAATCTCTCTCGTTCGTTGCGAGACGTTATAGGCGATGACGCCGTAAATGCCGACGGCAGCGAGGAGAATCGCGACTGCCGCGAAGGTACCGAGGAGCGCGGTATTGAAACGCGACTGCGAAAGCGTGGCGCTCACCAGTTGCGGCAGCGGCGTGATTGTCCCCACAAATTGCTGCGGATCGACTTCGTGCACCGCGCGACGAATCATCGTCTCCAATCCAGCCGGTGCGGGCTGGCTCGTGCGCACCACCAGGTCGCTGTAGCGATCGGGGTTCTGGGCAAACGGGAGGTAATATTCCGCTTCATCCGCTTCTGCCAGGTTGCTGTGTTTCGCCGTTCCCACTACGCCGATGATTTCCCGCACCGGCCCGTCTTTGGCCTCGCCGATTTGGAGGCGTTGCCCAAGCGGATCTTCGTGAGGGAAATATTTCCGGGCGAAGGTGTCGTTGATCAGGATCACCGGCCGGGCATCCTTCTTATCACGCGCATCAAAGAGCCGGCCGCTTTTCAATGGGATGCGCATCGT